>SKPJ01000251.1 GCA_007119595.1 Myxococcales bacterium | reverse complement strand
TTGAGGTGGTGGCCAACGGCAATGTGGTCGCGACGAGCGAGGAGTTCGGCGATGAGCTGGGAGATGATGACACCATTCATACTCTGGTGATCGATGATTTCGACGAGGGCAGTGACGTAGATCTGCAGATCCGCAACAAAAATGGTGGCGGGATCACGATCTATCATGTCACCTGGCGTTGATCTCTATTTGGAACTCGCTTTTGGCCCCCGCTTATCGGCGGGGGCTTTTAATTTTTACTCCCTGTCCACGACACGGATGTCTGCCGATTTTTTTTCCAGGCAGTCGCGGCGGTGAGCCTCGATGTGGTAGTTGTGATATCAGGCATTCGCTGGCGTCATCTGTACATGGCATCTGGTCCGTTTAATTGGTGGTCAAGATTCATCCAAGTTTCGTGAGGCAAAAAATGCGTCGTTTCGCTGTTTTATTATCGATCAGTTCATTGCTCTTGGTGGCCGCCGGTTGTGGAACCGATGAGGGAGTAGATCCCACAGAAAATGTCGAGGAAAATGACGAGCCCAACGCCGACCCCAATGCCGATCCAAACGCCGACCCCAATGCCGATCCAAACGCCGACCCGAATGCGGGACTTGGACCACAATTGGACCTGGTTTCCGCCGTGTCGCTCAGCGCAGAGGTGGGAGAGGATGTCACAGAGACGGTGACCGTGGGCAATATCGGAGATGCTCAGTTAAGTGTGGAGTTCGATGTCCTCGATGATTGGCTGGATGTAACGCCCGCGGAGCTGACGGTAGAGGGACAGTCGACCGGGGAGATCACCGTGGGGGCGAGTTGCCCCGGCGAGGTTGGTCAATATGAGTCGACAGTGGTCATCTCCAGCAATGATGGCGATGCCGACGGCTCGGTACTCGCGGTGAGTCTCGATTGTGAAGAGGCAGGAGAGGAGCCGGAGGTCGGGGCTTTGATCGTGGAGATCGAGGGAATCGGCGATGGGGCCGATGCCGATGTGACCGTAGAGGGGCCCGACGGTTTCAGTGAGTCAATTGGATCGACGACCAGTTTCGATGACATCGCGGTCGGAGACTACGACGTCATCGCGGCCGCGGTGGAGATCGGTGAAGAGTCGATATTTGCACCGGTCGATGCCGAGCAAATAGCCACTGTGGAGGCCGATGAGACGGCGACGGTCACCGTGGTCTACGAAGAAGTGCATGAAGAGATATTGCCCGGCGCGGTAGACATTCAACTCGACGGTCTACCCGGCGCGGCGGCCCCCACAATCGAGTTGGTGGGTGCACAGGACTACGATATCCAGGGAGCGGGACTCATCGAAGATGTGGAGCCCGGTGATTACACGGTGGTGCCCGGTGACTATCAAGAAAATGGTGCCGAATATACTGCCGAGGAGCAGGGCATCGCCGTGGCGAGTGATGAGACGACGACCGTGGATATCGAGTATGAGGTGGTCACCGCCGATCTGACCGTTGAAGTCGAGGGGCTTCCCGGTGGTGTGGACGCAGACGTCGATGTGGAAGGTGGCGAGGTCGACGAGAAAATCACGGCGACGACGAGTTTTGGCGACATCGTTCCCGGTACATATACGATCACGGCTCATGACGTCGAACACTCCGGAGCGAGCTTTGAGGCCGCCTCTGAAGCTGTAGACATCGAAAGTGGTGACGACATCACGATTGCCGTGGAATACGTCGAGGTGCCCGGAACCCTGGAGCTTGTGGTCAGCGGGTTGGATATCGAGGGGTTGAGCGAAGCCGACGCCAATATCAGCGTCGAAGGAGGCGATTACCAGCAAGATGTCACGGCGGCGGGCACGACAACGCTGACCGACGTTCCTCCGGGAAGCTACGACGTCGTCGTCGGCGACGCTCAGCAGGGTCCGGCGACCTTCGTTGGAAGCGATACGGTGGCGACAGTGGCCAGTGGCTCCACAGAGCAGGTCAGCGTCGAATACGAGGTGGTCCTCGGTAATTTGCACGTCGATGCCACGGGACTTCCCTCCGGTGTGGAGATGGCGGCTTCCATCGAGGGTCCCGATTTTTCAGAGGAGATCGATGAACCGACGAATTTCGACGATCTCTTGCCCGGTGATTACACCGTCGATTTTAGTTCCCAGGCATCAAGCGGTGTGATCTACGATCCAGATCCGTCGGAGGCCGATTTTACGGTCGAGAGCGGTGGAACCACCGATGCCATCGCCGATTATTCGATTCGCCCCGGAGAACTTGAGATCAACGTCAATATCCCCGATTCACTCCAGGTCGATCTACACGTCGAGGAAGGGGGAAGCAGCGTCCACAGCTTCACCGCCGACGGCTCGATGCTGGAGACCGTGGAGTTGGAGCCGGGAACATACGTAATCACCATCGATGATGTGGTGGAGGACCAATGGGGACATGAGTTCGTCTTTCAGGGGCTCGACGAGTCGATCGACGTGGAAGCCGGGGGAAGTCATACTCAGACTGTATCCACCCAATTGCCCACGCAGGTGACGACTGAGGTCGACGAAGCCAATGTGTATGGAAGCCTCCGCGATGTGGTGGATCGGGTCCATCCCGAAAGCGAAATTACCTTTGATGACTCGGTGATCGAGATAGCGTTGGACGCGACGATCGAGATCGATAAACCGCTCAGTTTGATCGGTCATCAGGAACTGGTGATCACCCAGTCCAGCGATTCCTCGGAGCGATTGATCAATATCGAATTCGACGGCGAGGAAGGCGAAGATGACGACGTGTTGCTCCAAGATATAAGTTTCGAGGGCGCAATGGCAGGCAGTGGGTCCGCGGTGCGCGTCAACGTCACGTATGTGGACGTGACGTTTTTCGGCACGCAATTCAGAGATAATGAGGCTGATGGTTTTGGCGGTGCAGCCATCTACTTTATCGGTAGCAGTACCGATGTCACGATGCGCGTTGAGGACAGTCAATTTGAAAATAATATTCACAGCGGTGGAACCTCCATCCAGGGAGGGGGAGCCATCCGGTCGCTGGCGACCGATGCTGAAAATAAAGCTCTCCATATGAACAACGTCAGCTTTGTGGGCAATGAATCCGATAATCTCGGCGGCGCCATTATACTCCGGAGCGAAATGCAGTTCGAATTGCGAAATGCCACGTTTGAGAACAATTCATCCGGTGATGAAGGGGGAGCACTCTGGACCCAATCAGATGTCTCGGCAGAGCTGGAGAATGTGATATTCGAGAACAATATCAGCCTTGTTCGAGGGGGAGCGGTATTTGCCAATGGGCCGATCGAGGGACGCTATCTCACGTTTTCCGACAATAGCGCGCAGGCTGGTGGGGGGGCGGAGTTGAGAGGCTCAGCGGTGATCACCGACAGCTATTTTGTAGAAAATTCGGCGAGCAATCGCGGTGGCGCTATCTATCGAAATTACGGCGGCGGTGGCAGTGCGGTACAGATTGAGCGATCGCTTTTCGAGGACAACTCCTCGGGCAATTCGGGGGGAGCTGTATATGGCGAAAATAGCAGCTCCGATCCCAGTATAGTGCGAATCAAGCACTCCACTTTTTCGGACAATCACGCCACCGGTTACGGGGGAGCGCTCTATTGGGGCGAGAACACGTCGGGACGTGTGGTCTTTTCCACATTGATTGGAAATACTCTGCAAAACCCGGACGGAGGCGCGGCCATTACGCGCGGTGACTCCGCAACCGGGATCACCCTTAAGGGTAATTACATCGCCGACAATGACGATACGGCCAATGAAATCCGGGCCGAGGGAAGTTCTCCAATTCAGTCGCTTGGATACAATCTCATCACCCAGCTCGACGATCCTGGTGATCATTTCGATTCCAGTACACAGGATCTGTTGAATAGCTCGGCGGATTACTCTGCGCTGTCGGATAACGGAGGATTTGCAAAAACCTATGCCATCGACGCTGGAAGCAATGGGTTTTTGGATATACCGGCCGACGAGTGCCGTTCAGTGGTCAGCAGCGCTCCGCTTTTTATCTACGATCAACGCCGCGCGCCGCGTCCCAGCGGGGCCTGGTGCACTCGTGGAGCCTGGGAAGCCGACACCTTCGTAGAGAATTTCGAAGGAGCTGATTTTAGTGATGATTTCGAAAGTGGTTCTTTCGACGGTGTCGATGGGCGAATATGGGAGTTTACGGAGGTAAGAAACGAGGGTGATTACGGCATTGACGGTCGTCCAGGAGCCCGGTTTGAAGCCGAAGGGGCCAATCTTCGCTCCTCCGACGTCGAGGGCGTCGACGGCGATATCGAGGCGCTCTCCGTGTTGTACCGAATGGCTGGAGACCTAAGCAGCACCGACGACCGTCAGATTCGGGTGCTCGCCGATGGAGATCTCGTCAAAGCAGGAGAGGTGTTTGGGACGTCGAATCCCGATGAACAGCGCCTTTTGGTGGTCGATGAGTTCGACGATTGGAGCGATTTTGAATTGGAGATCGAGAATAACGCTCCCACCGGTACCGGGGATATCACGATCGATCAGATCACCTGGCGGTGAGTGACTTTTTTGACAGCGTCTAAGATTCCCGCTCGTGTTCGAGCACTTAGCGGTGATTCTGCAAGCTTGACGCAACGTTACGTTTTTTATCGGAGGGATATTTTAGAAGCGATGGCCATTCTGTGATAGTACTCATCAGAACGTGCTTGGGTTCTTTGTGAACAGAGTAGTAGTGGCGTGCCTTATTGGCTGGTTGGTCACAGCTTCGCTGGGGCTCAGGTTGTCGTGAAATTCAACAGTAAAGAGGTATGTATGCGTCGTTTGGCTGCAATATTGTCGATTAGTCTAGTGATCGGATTGGCCGCGGGATGTGGCTCGGATGAGGAGACCGGAGGGAATGTCCTGGAAAACAACGAGACTCCCAACAACGAGACTCCCAACAACGAGACTCCCAACAACGAGA
>SKPJ01000342.1 GCA_007119595.1 Myxococcales bacterium | reverse complement strand
GTTGCCGTGGCCGATGCGAAATACAAGAATCGCCTCACTCACCGTCCGTCGTCGGGCGAACTCTACCAGTTGACCACCTATGGTCTGGCCTACGATATGCCGGAACCCCGAGAGGTATTGCTGCTGCACCCGCTGGGCGACGGCGACCGGGATCGTCCTTCGACCGTCTTGTTTTCCCCTGCATCAGCGAAACAGTCGGTTCGGATTCGACTGGTTGGTGTTCCGGTTGACGCAATTCTGCGCGACGAAGCCGAGGAGTGGTGGCCTGTCTCGGAGGTTGGTGCAAAAGTAGCCGCAACGGGTTAATGCTGATAGACCGAGGAGATACCGCTCTTGTGGGTCGGTCTGTGAATTCGAGAATGACTGACTCATTGGCCTAATCGGAAGGTCTGAGCGAGTTGGTCGGCGTTCATAAAACCGGTCTGGGAGGCGACGCGTTCGCCCTTTTTGTACAGGGCGAATAGGGGAATGCCCCGCACTCCCTCTTGCTGCGCTACGGCCGGGTGCTTCTGGGTGTCGAGTTTGGCGACGACGACTTGTCCCTCCAGGCGCTGGGCCAGCTTTTCGACCTCCGGGGCGGCCATTTTGCAGGGCCCACACCAGGGCGCCCAGAAGTCGACAAATACGGGGAGCGGGGAGTTTTCGACGAGATCGGTAAATGCTTTCGGCCCGATGGCCACGGGCTGGCCAGTAGCCGTGATCCCGGCGCCGCAATTTCCGCATTTGGCCGTCTGGTCAACACGGTTGGCGGGGATGCGATTTTTCTTATTGCAATTTGAACATCGGATAATCATGGCTAACTCCTGATTTTGTTCGGAAAACCAACATAATCACGTCCGAGAGGCGATCATCCCCTGTGACGTTGCTCTGTTTTCTTGAACACCGGGGCGCAGTGCTCGAGGTGTCGATGCAGGTAGGGAGGATGCGGAGCAACATTCGTCGGTCATCCTTTTGCCATTACGAGCTCTTGACCGCCACCAGAAGACCGGTTTATCGTCTCTTTACGCACCAACAGATCCGTCAGCTATGACGTAGGGGGATCTCGTAACCTGAAGCCGTCCATCGCCATGTGGCGATGGGCATCATATCTACGGGCGAAGTCGGCGGGTCGTCGGCTCGTCCATTCAGAAACGAGGTAGACCATGAAGGGAGTCGTATCCAATTATTTCTCCATCAATCGAATGCCTACCGGGCGGGCGCTATACGCCTTAAAGGAGATGCACAAAGTAGCCTCGCAGCGCGGCCTTGAAGATGTGGAGGCCGCCACCGAAGTCGCCGTCGAGCAGGGCAACCGCGCTGTTCGCGTGGAGTTTTCCTACGAGCAGAGCCGAGCTGATAACTCCGATGCCCGGGGAAAAGCGGTGGAGCTCGACAACCGTCTCGATGCTCAGATCGGCGCGATTCAATCCCTCGTCGCGGCCCGGAAGGTGGGCGACGAAGACGATCCCGTCGTCAAGGCCGCCCGGCGCGTTTTAGAGGTCGTCTTCCCCCGAGGTGTGGCGCCCATTATCCACCAGAGCTTCGAGGTCCAATTGGGCATCATGAAGGTCATGCTCGAGACCTTTGACGGCGACCTGGCCTCGGAGGTCGAGCTTCTGGGTATTGAGCGCGAAGTCCAGCGCATGGGCCAGTTGGTCGAGGCCTTCGAAGAGGAGCTGGCCACCGCGGAGGCGAATGTCACCACCTTCGACGAGGTCCGAGAAGCGCGGGAGTTGCTCCACGAGTACGTGGCCATCGTCGTCGGGCAGGTTATCGCCGCCTACCCCTCACTCGATGAGACGGCAACCCGCGAACGGGAGTCACTGCTCGCCCCCTTGAACGACCAACAAGAGCGAGTCGCCGCCGACTATCGACGCCGACGGCGGGTCACCGATGTCGATCCCGATACGGGCGAGGAGCTTCAAGAAGATGATGAACCTATCATCGATGATGCCCCCCCCATCGACGCCGAACTCGACGAAGATAGCGAGGTCGTTACCGACGCCTGAGGTGCAGGTCCGCGAACACCGGCAGGGGGTGTCCGACCCCCCCTGCCGCACTTCTCGAACATCGTACTTTTTTAGCCCCACACCCCCAAAAAACGCCGATCGGGCCACTTTTTTGCGAGCGAGAGCAAAAAATAACGCTCCCGAACTCCTGTAGGCGGTGTCCAACCCGTGGGGCAGCACGACCGAAAACCCGTCGACGCGGTGTCTCTTAAAAAATGGGTTGTTTGCGAAGCGGCCGAGGAGGGGTGGGACACCCCTGCCATGAAATATCCGCAGGGCTACAGATGCCTGGAGAAATACCACCCGATAGAAGCACAATAGCCCGTCATGGCAGGGCGTAATGGCGATCGATGACCAATATGGTGGGATTCGCGATCGGCAGTATCTATATCCTGTGTGCGCGGCTATGAGCCGGTCGATGGTACATACTCGCCGCGTCACCGGAGCGACCTGAAATCTGAGATTGACGACGACAGATCAAAGCCGTAGAAGACGCTGGCCCGACTGGTCACGCTGATGATCTGCGGCTTGGCCATCTTGCGTTTGTTCAACAGTGTCCAACGCGTCTCGTCGGCACCGACGACCTCCTCTTTGAGCACCCGTTTACGAAGGGCCTGCCAGGTCGGTTCTAGCAAATAGGCGGCATGCCACAATTGGTCCCACAACGTCTGGCTGGTCACCGATAGGTCGGCCAATTTCATCTGCCGTGTTTGACGCGTAAGTGGGAGATGCATCATATACTTCTGCTCGATGACGTGAACGGCAAAGTCCACCGAATAACGTCCCCCTTCAATAAATCGGTCTTCTGTCGGCAGCGCCGTATCGATGTGCTGGCAGCATCGGCAGCGATATTTTTTCTGCTTAATCTTGCGAAGCCGGTACGTCACGTCCACCACATCAATCAGCTCCGTCGTCTCAAACTGCCCGGCCAGCTCGGCGAGCGAGTCGCCACCGGCCGAAGCGACTGGCTCGACAGCAATTTGCAGCCGTCCAAGAATAGAGCCAATTCGGCAAATGAGAGTCGAATGCCGGTGGGGTCGGCGTCGTCTCGCTCCCACAATTTTGGGAACTTCCCCTCCAGACGCCGCTTGTACAAAATGACGTAGCCCGTGCCTTCGAAATACAGGGTCTTCGACAGATTCCGGTTCCAGCCGCTTGTCGGCGTAGGCCACTACGCGCTCTCGTAAGGACTCCGGATAGCGAAATCCCCTATCCCTTTTCCCAAATTGCGCCACTTGTTTTCGAATCCATCGCAGATCATCGTCCATCGCCTTTCTCCGTCGAGTTCCAATTGACGGCCAAAGGCTACCGCGTCACGCTACACGGCGTCCCGGTGGTGCGGCGAGCATGTACAGACCGATGCACTTCTTTCGGTCTGTTGATTTGCGCCATCCGCCGCATGTGCGCCGAACGCCACTCACCGGATTCGACGTCCTCCGGAGACTTCCAGTCGGTGCCGACGAACGAGGCCACGTCGAAGCTGGTCGGTCGAATCATCTCTGAACCAGCCGGTTTTCGATCAACTCGACGAAGGTGTTCGTATCCGAATCAGGAGCGGGTCCGTAGTGGATGTGTTCGCCGTCGGCCGTCCATTCGCCAAAGACGGTTTTCCTGCCCTCCGCGTCGTCGGACTCGTCCTGGTACGTCAACTCAAAGACAAAATATCGAGCCTCTCGGTCACCGCGGGTTTTTCGGTCGACCACGAGGCCGATGGCCTGGGCATCCGGCGGGGTTTGCGCAGTGGAAGGAGTGACAAGAAGCAGGTGATGGTCGCCGATGACCCGGGGTTCGATGGTCATTTCATTCGGGGGTTGGCGAAGAGCCGATGGGACGTTCTCACCGATGCGCTTTCTCCAGAACCATTTGAGCCATCGGAGGCCATGGGTTTCGTTGGTTAACCGATGGAAGCAAGGGGCCGGGTTGTTGCAAAACAAGATGCGTAGACCGACATGGGCAAATTCGTAGTTGTGAGATCCGCCGAGTTCGCTGGAAGTCATGGAGTCTCCGTGGGGTATTGGTGATGTCGGCGGCGAGTGTCTCAGAGGCCTAAGCGATTCCCCGCAGACTGGTGTGGGGATGGCCCGGACTGGATGCTCGATAGTATCTTCCCCCTTGCAGCCCGACAATGGTTTTGGATTGGTGAAATGATCGTTATGCGAAGTTTTGGTTCGGTGTTCCGGGTCAGCAACCAACGTCGAAGCTGGTCGGTCGAGTTATCTCCGAAACCCGGGGCATCCTGGACTGCGGATGGCCCCGGGCTCCTGGTTGAGGGGTGGGCGTGGGCCGGTTTGCGACGCCGGAAACTGCCGATTGTGCTCCCCGCAAACCCATGAATCCTCCAGAAACCCCGACCCGTAGCCCCAGACCATGCGTGTTATGTATGCGGGGGTGGCACCGAGATGCGGAAATGCCGCCCGGAGATGAGATGCCGCCTGAGTGCTCAACGTCAATTAGAATTCCCCACCGACGAGAATCCAAAATTCCATCAACTCGTGAGCCGGGTTCGGAAGGCGCTGGAATTGCTACCAGCGGATGTGCCGGAGCGAAAATAGGGTCACTACGCAATCAAGCGACGAGGAATAAAATGAGCTATTATAGTGACAGCGTTCTCGGAAAGGATCCAAATTCGAGAGACGTCATCAGTGCCAGAGCGTGGCGCGGAATCAAAAGTGCGGTTGAACGGCGCCTCAATGATGGGTCATTCGGAAAGTCGTTTCCGGATAACTGCAGGGACTCGCCGGTGCCAGTTGGGGTCCACGAGGGGCATTTTTACAATGTCCTCAATGCGGAAATGCGACCATCCGTTATAACGCCGTGAGCAGAAGTTGATGGAGATAGACTGCAAAGTCGAGTGTGCGTCGGACAAGGCGCGGCGACGAGGCGATGCGATGTAGCATCGTCGAGTGAGCCGCAACGCCGCTTCG
>SKPJ01000001.1 GCA_007119595.1 Myxococcales bacterium | reverse complement strand
TGATGATGGTTCAACCAACGGCGATGACGATCACGGCAGCGACGGCGGCGATGGGGATCAAGAAGACCCGAATGGGAGCGGAGAAGACTCCGATGACGGCGCGTCGATAAACGGCGACGACGACCCTGGTAGTGGCGTCGAAGAAGGCCTGGATCTGGATGGGGACGACGAGGGCGGCGAGGCGAACACACGAAGTGGCTGCACTGCCACCGGTAGTGGGGCACCGGCGTCGATGCTCTTATTCGTTGTCTTGGGAATGGCCCTGATCAACCGTCGAAGTTGAGCAATTTCCCCATTGGATTGATGATTTGACGAGGGATTTCAGCGACAGGTAGCCGGGGGACATTCACCGTCAATGCGCGAGTAATTCGGCATATGACGGGCCATATCCAGTGATGAGTCGCAATGTGCACGAGCGGTGCGGCGGGCATCCTCTCGGTTTTCGTGGCTTCCCCATCCACAGATCAAGTCTTCCGACCCCTCGGTGCAGGTGGCATTGCCGAGATCGTCGATCGGACAGATGCGAACACAGGAAAAACAGGCCTCTTTTTCATCCACCATCTGTGGGGGCGCTTCGATTTCCTCGATCGGTGGTTCCTCGACCACCGCCTGTTCGACGATATCTTCGTCGATCTCCTCGGCAAGTTCGGGCTCGTCGACGGCTTCCGGCTCGTCGATCTCCTCGGCAAGTTCGGGCTCGTCGACGGCTTCCGGCTCGTCGATCTCCTCGGCAAGTTCGGGCGCGTCGATGGCTTCCGGCTCGTCGATCTCCTCGGCAATTTCGGGCTCCTCGATGACTTGCGGCTCGTCGACAACTCGTGGTTCGTCGATGTCCTCGACAACAGGCGGGTCGGTGGAGGGGGCTCCGATTCTACCGGTGGCGTCCGCCGGAACGGCTTCGGCGGGCAAGGCGTAGCGAAATAAGGGATCGTCGTCCTCATCTGTCGGCGGGGCGCCGATAAACTGGGGCTCTTCGTCTTCTACTGGTTGCGGAGTCGAGCTGCACTGAATGAATAATACGGCCACGACGGCTGCCGATAGCAGTTGAATATGTCGTCGACGGAAAGTCAGTTTCTGAAACATCGGATCAGTACGTCCGTGATGGAGGGGCGTCGCGAAACGCCCACAGATGACTGACTGTGAAATTGATGGCCATTCCACAGCCGATTCCCGTGAGAACACCCAATGAAGGAGCCAATTCGAATCCAAAGGCCGCAAACTGCAGGGGGGCCCACAATACCGTTAGACTAATCCACGCGGTTAAAATTTGTACAGCCCCGGCGCCGGAGGCCGTGATGTAATATTTGATAATGCGGTGAAACCACTGGCGAATTCCACCTTTTTTGCGGTCGCCCCAGGTCCACCAATCATTGAGAAGAAAGTTGGTAAAGACACTTACGACGAAGCCCGTTCCATTGGCGACGATAAATTGCAAGTCGCCGCTCAACAGGGGAGCGAAGACCACGTGAAACGCCAGTAAAAAGATGGCCAGGTTGACGACAACGCCGCTCAGGCCGACGCTGGCAAATTTGAGCAGGCGGCCACGGTTGGCCCGCAGCCAATTTCCGGTCGTCGATAGATTGGATTGTTCCAGAGGCTCGGAGGCCATTCAGGCACCGGGAAAGGGAGTTGCAATATCGAACGCGTTTGTCGGCGACCACTCTAGCGGGGTAAGCAGGTCGGTTCAATCGGCCACGAAAATCGTTTGATAAGGGGCGAGAAATACAAAGCCCAGTTTGTCATAGACCCGGATGGCCGCCTCATTCGTTTGATTGACGTATAGAGTCAGCCGCGGAAGCCCCTCATTGAACAGGGTCGCGCACAGATCGGTCATCGCCCGGGTGGCAACGCCCTGATTTCGAAATTGGGGAGCTGTATACACCCCCGAGATCTGTGCTCCCCGAGAGCACTGGGTAGAGATGTCGGCCTTAAACAAGAGTCGGCGATGATCGTCGAACCACCCGAAGGTACGTCCATTCTCGATCCGATAGCGCACATGACGGCGAAATGACGAGGCGTCCTTTCGAAGTGGATCTTCGAGGGTTTCCTCGCGGTGCATCTTGACGCTGGCCAAGAAGATGGGATCCAGTTCCTCCAGTTGAACTCGCCGCACACCGGACTGCCGTTTCAACGGAGCGTGGAAATTCTCCGGCAATAGGCGGTACAGTCGCTGATGCTGGATCAGACGGGCCCTGACGCCAAAGTCGGGATCACCGTGAGCATAGGCTTGCCAGAAGGGTTCGACATGACTGCGTCGAGAGACAATATGGCGAAACCGGGTTCGCTGATTGCGAAGGAAATGGCCGTAGGCCCGTGCAAAGTCCCGATGCCGAGTGTCGAGCATCAAGAGGCGATCCGAGACGTTGAGGGCCGCAGCCTGCAGTTGGCGGCGCTTGTTGAACCAACCCCAGAATGTGAAGTGGTCGGGACGCTGCGCTTCGACCCCACGGCTCTCGAGCCACGATAGACAAAAGAGGTTGGCGTCCACGTCTTCCAATAAAAAATCCCATAACTTGCGCTGATGCCGATTGCGCAGCTTCTGCGGAGGTTTGGGGACCAGATCTTCGCTGTGGGAGACGGCCATGGGGGCGCCCGGGGCGAGGCTTGATGACGTGGGCGATGAATTTGAAAGGCCTTCCGTCATCGAAAACAAGGCCTTCCATCACCGAAATATAAGCAAAACGGCCCACCGAAAAAGGGCGGGCCGTCGAGGCGTTGCGATTGTGTCCCGGCATAGTTACGGGAAACCTCAATAAATCCTTACTATATCAAACCGACACGAGGAAGAAATCAGCGGCGATGAAAAGGGCAAATCGAAAGATCTAGAATCCACTTTCGAAGGGATCGTCATCGAGACTTAGATCGATACTCGGTCCACTGTCTTCTTCTTCTTCTGCGGGCTCCGGCGACGGTGTGGGCGACGGAGACGGTGAAGGTGAAGGACGAGTGCGGCGCCGGGGCGGCGGTGATGCCTCTTCCTCTTCCTCTTCGGGGATGGCCTGAAAACCCAACTCCACGACACTGGTCTGGGTTTCCGCTGGCGAGAACGTGGTCTTTGAATAGGTCGTCGAATCCACTTCATATCCCTCGGGGAGGACGAAGAAGGCCACTCCCGCGGCGCCGATAACACCTACGACCAACAGTCCCAACACGGCCATCAGGCCCGTATTCGATTGTTGAGCAATCGGTTGAACCGGTTGGCTCCCCGTGGCCGTGTGCTGCGGATGCTGGGCGTGCTGGGTCTGGGCATGCTGGTTGTGGGCATGCGGTTGCTGGTGATGTTGCTGGTGCTGGACGTGAGGCTGTACGCCATTGGTGCCGTTGACTCCGTTCGGCTGCTGTGCTCCCGGAGGGGCCTGAAATTGTTGCTGTGGCTGTTGCTCTTCTTCCTCTTCCGGAGCCCACTCCCCGCTTTCGATAAGCTCTTCGCGACGCAGAGCTTCCATCTTCTGCGTTCGCCGCTTCTCCACCTGTTGGAGACGCTCTTTTTCTGCGCTGAGCCGCCGGGCAGCTTCCTCGCGCTTTCGGGCCGCTTCTTCCTCTTTGCGACGGCGCTCCTCCTCTTCCTTGGCTTTGATCTCAGCCTGGATTCGCTCCTGTTCTTGTTCAGCCTCCGTGGCCGTTTCATCCAGAATTCCGGCCAGCAGATCACCGGCATCATCGTCGCTTGCCCACTTTTGATCACCCACGGAACATCCTCACAGTTGGTGTTGGGGGTACCCGTTGCGTCCCCGTAGTTTCATTAAGACGCGTGCATTCACTGCTCCCCATTATAGGAACATGAAGCCCAACAGACAACCACAAGGCGTTGATCTGCCGATCCCTTCCTCAAAAGGTCCACACCACGATCCCTCGTGCTTGCTTAAAAGAGGTCCAATAAAAGGTTTCGAAGACGCCCTTTTACTTCGTCGCGGAATGGGCTTCTAAGAGATCCTGTTCAATCCAGTGCTCGGACAGTTGGGACGGGTGGAGTAGCTTGCCTGCCGAAGTGGCGATCGATATAAGAAGTCGGACGCAATCTTATTGGGCTGTGTTCGGTAGCAGCACCCGGCTGAAAATGGGTGTATTGCTGGAGCCTGACCGTGATATGGGAGTAGTTGGGAGCTGCAGATGATCCGAACAAATTGGCAACAGGGCCCGATTCGGTCGGTGGCAGCGAAGTGGCTTGTCATCGTTGTCGGGCTGCTGATCGCGACGATGGGGTGTGAGGACTCACCGGAGGACAAGCTGATGGACGGTCGTCAGGCCCTGGCGACCCGACAGGCCGACCTCGCCGAAGAGCGGCTGCAAGCGGCCATCGAGGCCGATCCCGATCTGGTGGAGGCCAAACGCTTGATGGCCAATGTTCATATGGTTCGCCACGACTTCCAAACCGCCGAGACCACACTGCAACAATTGTGGGACGAGCAGGGGCTGGACCACGAAGCCGATTTGAGCGTCGATGAGCGTCGAACTCGGCAGTTGATGAACAAGCAATACACCGAATTGTATCGCCAGTGGGCAAAATCCATCGATACCTCCAGGGATCCCGATGAATTCGAACGGATCGGACAGATCGGACTTCAGCACAACAGCCGTGACAGTAAGCTCAATACCATGATGGTCGATTTTTACCGGGAACGCGCCGATCGGCTCATCGAGCAAAACAAGCGAATTGAGGCCGCCGAGATGCTGGAGCGCATCGATGACCTGCATACTTTTACCGACATTCGCCGCTCCTCGCGAAATCGAGCCCACCAGGTGCGCCGGGAGGCGTTCTTCGAGCAAGCACAGATACGTTTTCAAGAGGATCTCCAACCCGATTTAATGGAGTCCAACGCCTACGACCCGGAGGCAAAAGTGGTCCGGATGTCGATTGAACAGCCCATCGATCGACGTCTCCACCCCGACGATGACGAGACCATGGAACAGGCGC
>SKPJ01000470.1 GCA_007119595.1 Myxococcales bacterium | reverse complement strand
GCTCCCCGCCATTACTGGCTCGTGCGCTTCCCTCGGTCCGTTGTCACTCCCGGTCCGTTGTCACTCTGGTCCGTTGTCACTCTGGTCCGTTGTCTCTCTGGTCCGTTGTCACTCTGGTCCGTCGTCACTCTGTCCGTTGTCACTCTGTCTCTCCAAAACAGGATCGTTTTGACGCCATCCCCCGTCGAGCCTACTCTTGAGGAAGCCAATCGATCAAAACCTCGCCAGAGACTCCATCATGCTCGATCAAAGCAAAGAGGCCCGCTCCCAACGACTTCGCACCGCCCTCGACCTGGCCGATTCGGGAATTGCGCTTCAAAGAGCGCAATTTCGACGCAAATTTCCCGAAGAGTCTGAAGAGCAGATCGGCGAGCGACTCCGTCAGTGGCTTCACGACCGGCCCTGCGATGCACCGGGCCACGAGATCGATCCCCGCCTCCTTCTCGACTCGTGATCACTCGACTCTTCGATACTCTGCGAGTCGTCGCTCAGACACTTGACGAACTCGAAAAACCGTGGGCACTTGTGGGCGGCCTGGCACTTTCGGTGTATGTCCAACCTCGCTTCACCGCTGATATCGACATCGCCGTTGCCGTCGACAGCGACGAGGAAGCAGAGCAATTGCTTCACGCCTTGCAAGCACGCGGTTTCGTTATCGACACGGTCATCGAACAGGGGGCGACGGGTCGGCTGGCGACGGTTCGCGTATACCGCGCCGAAGATTCGCGGGAGGGAATTCTGATCGACCTGCTCTTCGCCTCTTCCGGTATCGAGCCCGAAATCACCCACCGCGCCAACATCGTCGAAGTCGTCGACGACCTCGCCGTCCCAGTCGCCCGTACCGCCGACCTCTTCGCACTAAAATTGCTCTCCTGCGATCCCGACAAGCGCCCCCAAGACACGATCGACCTCCACCGGCTTTCCGAAGAAATCGACGACCTCGACCGCAATGAGATTCGCGAACTACTTCGCCTTATCGAACGACGCGGATACAGTCGTGGGCGCGACCTATTGGATTTGTTGGACTCCCGTTTCGAATAAATCCAGGCCTCCCCTTGGCGCTCGTCCAAGGGTTGATGGGTCACAAAACCCATCGCCCCGGACAAGCACACCGACCCGTTTTTTGTGGGGTACGCTGGGAACTCCCCCGGGTAAGAACACATCCAATCTAACGAACCGACAGCCAAATTAAGTGACCGAAAAAAGTGCACTGGCCTCTCGTGCTGATTTCGATCGGGTTTTCGCTGGGCAAAATAGATACGGTCGGGATGTCACCGGAGATTCGTGTCGTCGAAGTGATTCAACGCAGTATTTTTGATGCCGTCGAAGAACCGCAGGCGCTACCAAAGGTCGTAATTGGCGTGCTACGATCTTCCCATGAAGATCTACCTGATACGCCATGCTGAAAGTGCTCTGGATTTCGAGATTCCCGAAGCGCAATCAGTGCAAGAGCGTTTACTTCTTAGAGGGCGCCTCGGCGACCGACTGCGCCTGAATCCGGACACGGTCGAAGAGGCAATCGCTCATCTTCGCAGAGCCGTTGACCGATACGGCGTTTTGCAGCGTCCAGATTTGAAAATCGCAAATCCTCTTCGCCTCGCCATTGCTCTCCAATATGCCGATCGGCATCACGAAGCGCTTCCCCTCTTCCGGCGCGTTCTCGAGGAAATTCATCAGACGTCGGAGCGCAAACTCGAGGACTACGCCCTTCAGCATCTGGGGAAATGCCTCGCCGAACTCAATCGTCTCGATGAGGCCCAAACCCGGCTAAGAGAAGCGTTGAAGTTACGCAATCTACAGGGCGACCAGGAACTCATTGACTCCACCACCTCGGCAATCGCCATGATTGACACAATCCGGCAGACCTGATCCTAAAGTCATCCGCGCCGTGTTCGCGTACAAGACCGAGCTGCGCGCCCCACTGAGATACGTGCATGGGCCTACATCACACGGGCGCATCCGTGGACTCGGTGCGATGCCATCCCCCGGCGCCACGACGAGCGCAGCGAGGCCGGGGCGCTGGCATCGTAGACAACGGAGCTTGCGACGATCGCGATCGCGTCGGTCCGCTTGTTCAGCTTGGCTATTGGGCTTCTCCCGGTGGGTTATGAGGATTGGAGACTTAACATAATGATTCTTGCGATGCTTTCGACGAGTTAGTACTCACCTGGGTAGTCCGACTAAAATCGATCGAAAACACATGGAAATTATATTGGGAGACAGATCATGAAATTCTGGATCATTTATTTCTTGATGAGCGTCGGCCTGGTGGTCGGTTGTGGTGATGACAACGGAGCCGAAGCCAACACGAACACAGAAACGAACACAGAAACGAATACAGAAGCGAACACAGAGACGAATACAGATAACGAATTCGACGGGGTCAGCATTGACTCCGATGGGGGCGTGGTCGAGAGCGACGACGGTGGCGCCCGCCTCGACTTTCCGGAGGGGACCGTCTACTCGGCGGAAGTGAAGATCGAGCAGCGCACGGATATCGATCCGGACGGACTGGTTACCAATCTCTACCAGATCCACTACTCGGGCACAGAACCTTCCGAAGAGACCCCTGTGACAATAGAGATCGATCTGCCACAGGATGTAGAATCGGAGGAGATTGTTCTGGGCAAGTACCTTCCGGATCGCGAAAGATATGGCCAGGAGTACGAGGCCACCGTCTACGAGGTGGGAAACTCCCGGGTGGAGGACGGAGTCCTTTACGCCGAATTGATCGAGTTTTCGATGTACGGCGGCTTTGAGGGAGAAACACTCCTCCCCGAACGTGCCATCTGGCGCGGCGGAGATGGTGATATAACCATCTCCGTGCCCTCCACTTCTCCGACGGTTGTCGACGGTGTCGCGTACGCGGCATTGCGAGCGGTGCCTCGGGCCTACGATACCGAGAGTGGCGAGGAGCTGTGGCGTTCCGAACTCGGCGGTTCGGCCTCATCGCTGTCCGTGGTTGACGATCGCGTCTTCTATTACACGGGAGGCTTTACGGGAGGCGAGCTCAGGGTCGTCGACGCCGAAACCGGCTCCAAGCTCTGGGTCTACGACGAGCTGGAGGCCTCGATGCAGGTTGGCAGCCACGGCATCCCCCCGACGCCGACCGCGGCTGGGGACCAGGTGTTCATGGGTGATGCCGACGGTTACCTCCACGCCATCGACGTGGAAACCGGCGAGCAGAATTGGCGCGCTCTCGGTGTTTTGAAAACCATCGACCGAGCCGCAGCGTCGCCGATCGTGATCGATGATACCGTCTATATCACAGCCGGCGGCTTGTACGCTGTCGACGCCGAAAACGGAGACGAGAAATGGTCCGAAGAGGTGCTCCTCGGGGCCACCGCCTCGCCCACCTTTTACGACGGCAGGGTCATCGCTTCCGATATTCGCGGTACCTACGCCTTCGATGCCGACGACGGCTCGTTGCTGTGGGAGTTTGAGACCGACCGGCCGGTGCGTGCAACGCCCACGGTCGACGAAGGGCTCGTCTTCTTCGGTACCGAGGAAGAGGAAAGCACGATTTTCGCTTTGGACGTGGATGACGGCTCCCTCGTGTGGAGCTTCGAGGTCCCCGACGCTGACGTGGATGCATCACCGACCGTTGCGGACGGCACGGTGTTTATCCCTGTCAACACTGGCACTGCCGGGACTCCCGATGGTGCGCTCCTCGCCCTCGAAGCCGAGAGCGGAAACGAGGTCTGGTCGGTGTCGGGACTCTACTCCTACTCGTCTCCGGTTGTGGTCGACGGTGTGCTGTACCTCATCGCCAACTCCGGTCTCAGCAGGGACTCCCGGCAGACCTGGTTGTATGCTATCGACGCCGGCGTCGAGGGATCGAGCTCCGACACCCGTGTTGAGCAGGGCCCCCTCGGTCACCACGGTATCGCGGCTGGCCTGGGCGAGCCGTAAAAGCTCGCTCTTTGCTGCCGCAGCACACTCTTTGCTGCGGCAGCGTAGCAGGCAATCCTACAGTCGGGTAGTTACGACGAGCAGACCACCCCTGAGCGCAGCGAGAACGGGTCCCTGGCATCGTAGGCGAAGTGATGACCGAGCTAGAAATGGGTTGTATGGCGGAGCGTTAGCCGGAATCAACGGTCGGGATATTCCCCGAAGTTCGTGTCGTCGAAGTGAATCAACGCAGTGTTTTAATGCCGTCGAAGAACCGCTTTAGCTCCGCCACATAAGCGGTGCGATTGGCGTGAAAGATGTTGTTGTGATCACCTTCTTCAAAGAGCACCAGGCGTGCTCCGTCGCCAGCCCACTCGGCATTGCGTTCGGCATGGCTCATATCGACCAGGTGGTCCTTTTCAGCGTGTAAAAACAGGGAGGGCCCGCAGAAGCGCCCGAGCTTGTCTTGGTGATCAAATAGCCGATCAAACTCCTGCTTCATCGCCTCCACGGTGGTACCCAATTCGGCGGGGCGGGCTCGAAGTAGGATGCGCTCCAAGACATCGGCGATGCCGCTTTCGACGATCAGACCGGCTACCTGGGGATAGCGAGCGGCGAATTCGATGGCGTAGATAGAGCCAATCGAACGACCGAAGACCACGATTTGCTCATCGGGCACACCTACAGCATCGCGAATAGACGCTACGTCATCGAGCATCCTGCCCAGCTTCGGTCTCCCACCCGATCCCCCATAGCCTCGATATTCGGCAAAAAAGGCATTGGCGCCGAGCCGGTGGAGTTGACGAGCAAATCCCGGGATATAGTCCCCGACAATCTCGCCGTTTCCATGAAAATGCACCACCGTCAGCTCATGCCCCTTATCGCTATGAAAGCACGCGAGCCTTGCCTCCCCTACGTCGACCATGCAGGCATCGGCGAGGGGAACCTGCATGGGAAAAAAGTAGCGCGCCGTGATGATGGGGTGGTCGGCGATCGACATATTTGTGCCTTTATGGGCTGCGAAG
>SKPJ01000146.1 GCA_007119595.1 Myxococcales bacterium | reverse complement strand
TAATTGCGTCGAGCAGAACCTCTGCGACGGCGAGCAGATCACCAATGATCTGGGATACGAGCAGACCTGCGGGAGCGAGGGTGTCGGCAAATGCGGCGGCGTCTGCACGGATATGTCGATCAGTAATGATCACTGCGGGCAGTGCGGAAATGCGTGCCAGACGGTCGGTGAGGATGGCGCGAGTTGTGTGGACGGGGACTGTGTGTGCCCCGGTGGTGGTGTGGTGTGTAACGGCGAATGTCAGCCGGCGAGCTTCTTTGAGAGCGACGATGCGAATTGCGGGGCCTGTGGCAACGCCTGCCCGCAAGGAGCCCCATGCGTCGACGGGGTGTGCGAATGCGAAGCGGGAATGACCGCCTGTGATGGCGTCTGCACCGATCTCCAAGACGACCCCTTACATTGCGGCGCCTGCCAACGCTCATGTGGCGAGAGCACGTGCATGGACGGCAGTTGTATTTGTCAGGATGGTTTCGAATTCTGCGATGACGGGTGTGTCCAGACGGATACCGATGACTCCAACTGCGGAGAATGTTCCAAGACATGCAATGCCGACGAGCGATGTGAGGAGGGTCACTGTGTTCATTCCCCTGATTTGAGCGATACCTGCGATGGGTTTTTGACATGCGTCGATGAGAATGATTGTTACCTTTTCGGCCCGGACGGAGGCTTCGCCCCAGGCGGAGAGGAGTGCCACTCCGAATGCATGCCGGACGACGCGGATGAGCAAGCAAAAGTCGAAATCCTCTATTGGTGCGAAGAATGCTTTGTTCCTGACGAGGACTACTCTATAAGAGCGTGTTACGAGGAGTATTGCCACGAGGAATACACTGTGTGTGTCAACTGAAGCCGACAACCCCGCCGAGCGTTTGAACGCGAGGTCATATTTCAAGCGATCTATTCGAGCAAACCGCCCGAGAGATGGAAATTCTTCGAGGTGCTTGATACCGCCCTCTAATAGTAAAACGTCACTTTTCCGTTTCGAATATTCGAAGGTGGCCGAAAACGGCGACGATTTTTGCTCCCAAACATCCCTTTATTTACTGACCCTTAGCGGACTACTGCACGCAGCGAACGGAGAATCCCCAATTCTTCGCCGGCGCAGTGCGAAAGATGCTGGTCTGGGCGTAACTCAGGCCCCGGTTCCATGCATTTTCATCGCTCGTCTCTGTGGCAGTCCAAAAATAGGCGCTGCGCCCCATGCTCCAGAACCCGGGCTCCTCGGGACCTGGATTGCGGTCGCCACCGGGGTAGGCAGAGAATCCCGTCGTATTGGTCGCTCCTTCATTGGGCTCCAGCCAATATTCGGTGCCCGTGGATTTGAGAGTTCCCCCGGGATTGGCGCTGCTATCTCCCCCTCGGTGACCCGTGTCATCGATTTCTGACTGGGGCATTCCCACAGCCAGCTCGAGGGTTTTCCAGTCCTCGTCGATGGGCACTCTCCAGCCATCCGGGCACAGGCCCCGCGGGTCGTCGACGGCATACCAGTTGTAGATCATCCCGAAGGGTTCGGCGTTGTCGGCGTTGTTGTTGTAATACGCCCGGGCCCCCGAGGTTTCGGGCCCCCAGGCCAGATCATCCGTAATATTCTTGATGGTCGATCCATCGCGATAGGAGGACGTTCGCAGATTCTCAGCCATCCAGCACTGCGAATCGATCTGGACTGCATCGTAGGTTGTGCCGTCGATATCGGTAACTGTACCGCATGAGACCACGCCGACCTCGGTGTGAAAATCGATGGAGTCGCCGTAGGCCGTTCCCTCCGAATTGGTGGCGTAGGCACGGGCGTAGTAGGTCGTGTCCGGCTCGAGGGGAGCCATACCGACGCTAAAGTCACCGACGCCGCTGCCGGCCGTGGTGCAGCTATCGGATGTGGTGGGTGGGTCGTTCGTAGCCCAACATAGACCGCGCTCGCTGATCTCGGCATTGCCATCGGCCGTGACATCGCCCGCGCCCTGGGCGGAATCGGCGGTGACCGAAGTCACCGAAGTCGTTTCGACTGTGGGCAAGATTTCCTGGCCCTCGCCGGCCGTGGTAAAGCTCTGTTCCTCTCCGTACGCGGTCCCCGTTGAATTGGTGGCAAAAGCGCGCACGAAATAATCGGTATCGGCGCTCAGGCCGGAAATTTCGGCACTGAACTCGCCCGGTCCCTGACCGACCAGACGACAGGGATCGTCATCAGTGGTCGGAAATTCTGACTTATTCCAGCAGATCCCGCGAGCCATCACGGAGCTATCTCCCTCATCGATGACCTCGCCTCCGCCGTAAGCGCTATCAGCGGTGATCGATATGACGGGGCTGGTCGTGACCGTGGCCAGCACCTCTGATGAATGCGCGTCGGAATCGGCATCTTTGTCGTCCCCGGCGCCATCGGTGTCCTCCGTTGCATCCCCGCCGTCGAGCGGTGGAGTTGGTTCGGACTCCAAAGATGTAGTGGCGTCCTCTCCAGCATCGACGACCGACTGATTGTCGTTGTCCACCGAATCGGGCCCCGAGAAACATCCAACCAGGACCGCCACCATCAATACCGCGGCCAGCCGCAGCCGAGTGTGCTCGATCATTTGATTATCCATGAAATTCCCAAGACCAGTATTTGCTGTCCGAAATTCTCAACTTCCATTGATATGGCGTTTTTTGAACCATTGAAAAACGATAACGGAGGTGCCGGTGACCATCAATGTCGGATGGAACCAAATCATCGAGCCCAATTCCCCGTTTAATTTCTTCGATGTCCCCGCCCGCTATCTCTAACGATAGCGACTCCGCAAAACTGGCCCTCATAGTGATGGGCCACGGAGAGCACCACTATTTCCCCACGGGCACGAGCAAGTCGATCACGATCACCAGCCGCAGCGGCCACATCGACGACTCCTCAGAGCGCCAGTTATTCCGTGAGACCGGGGGCACAAGTGAGTGCCGTCACTGCGGTCGCGAGGCCAGCGAGGGGCTCCAGTTCTGCCTGGGCTTCGGGGCCAATCTCGACCGCCCACAACCTCGGCAACCACCGGCATTTAACAACGATTGGGCACAGCCGGCTCCGCCCGAGGAAAAGAAGGAATGGCCGTGGTGTCATTGCTGGCATTCGGCTGTGATAGTTCTCAAGTGACCTATGATAGTCACTCTGCGGACGTGGGCCCCGAACTCGATGGAAAAGGTTTCGTCGAAGATGTCGGTGATGACACCGGGGATGTACATCAAGGTGTGGAGGATACAGAAGTCGCGCCCGGAGATGCACAGGGAGGGGCTGGCGTTGCGGATGTCGCGTCAAGTGATGTGAGAAATGATGTGGGAAATGATGCGGGACAGGGGCCCGGGGAAGATGACACAGAAGTGGAGTCCGTAGAAGTATTGGTGATGTTTCTGGATACGGGTTTCGAGATGACGACTCCCGTCGATATCCGGCTCAACGGCTCGTGGTATCACTACGAAGGCCTGAATATCTCCGATCCGATCTGGAACAGCAGTTTGCTCAATGCCAGAGGCCATATCGTCACTCTCGAGGAGCCGTTGACACATGTCGAATTCGACCCCGACCAGTTGATCGTCGAGGGACTCAACAATCACGGATTCGGCTTTTTCAATTACACGGTCCAGAAGCGTCACCCCGACACGGATCTGACGAGTCTCAGCACCGACCCCGATGACTTTAATTACTGGGCGAGTGACTACGAGCACTCTTCGGTTCTATGGGCTCGCAATGGATATGACGATACCTTCGAGCCCAGTCCCACGTTTTACGATTTAGAGGTTCCTGCCGAGTGGTCGGACTCCGGGAAAATGACGATTTATGGGGGCGGTCATGGTCGCAACCATCCCGGGCTCGGCCCCGATGAACATCCCGAGATCGGTGATGACGACGATGATGACCCCGACGACGCCGATATCTATCCCATCGATGATCCGCCGCCTCCCGCGCCCGGTGAGATACAGATCGCCGTGACCTTTCTCGATAGAGTCTTCTTCGACGTTACCTTTAATGGGGTGGTCTTTCCCTTTTCGGGGTGAACATCGGATGATCCGAACTGGGATTACGCTTTCGACGACGCAAGGGGGCAGCAAATCTCCATCGCCGATCCATTTGCGACCATGGCATTGCAGCCCGAGCAGATTCGAGTCGAGGGGCTCAATAACGACGGATTTGGATTCTTCAGTTATAAGGTGGTCAATAAGAACCCCGATACAGATTTGACGTCGATCAACGGTACGTACGACGGAAATCCGGAGTTCTGGGGAGAACCTGCAGATACGGCTCCTCTGGGCGTGATCGTCAATCGGAGCGGAAATACGCTCACGGGGACGCAATTTCCCGCTCCCCATTTTTATCTCGGGCTGTTGGACCAGAATACGGGCACGCGAGAATTCGACTCCTTATGGTCTGAGACGGAGAAGGTCGCCATCTCGTTCTTCAACTATGGTCAGGACCATCCCGAACCAGTTCCCGGCCTCGAAGATCCTTGGTCTCCATAACAACGGGTGTGAGCGAACCCCGTCCCGCCTCCGAAAACCTTCGCCTGAACGCTTCTCTTCCCACGGTCCGTTTTCTTTTTTTCTACTGCGAAAGTGCGCAAAACGAACTACCCCGAGTCGATAACAGACCAGAAGGAATCACCGAACTCTTTCTGGAGGTTAGTGATGAAACCACGTCGCCACATTGCCGGGCAGACGGTCATGCTCACCCGCCGCACCGTCGCTCGGCAGTATTTTCTTCGCCCCGACGCTCGAATCAATCACATCGTAAAATACGAAGTCGCCCGAGCCGCCAGCCGTCACGGACAGGTGGTGCACGGCGCAATGTGCATGTCCAACCATCCCCACATCGTGGTCAGCGACACCACGGGCAATCGCAGTGATTTTATGCGCGACGCCATGAGTGGTATCGCCCGGGCCCGAAACCATGACCTCGGTCGCCGTGGATATTTCTGGGACTCTCAACC
>SKPJ01000539.1 GCA_007119595.1 Myxococcales bacterium | reverse complement strand
TTCCCGTCTGTTGTCGCCGGAGGCGGCTATTAGTAGCAAACATATGGTGAGGACCAACATGAAATGTGGAATTGTTGCTCTATACATGGATACGCTCCCGGCGAGTCAATCAGGTATCAAAAGAGCTTCTGTAACCCCATCCGTAGCCCCCCGTACCGCGCCGGACAGGCAGCTCGGCGAAGCAGTCCAACAGCGTCTGATTTTCGGCGCTCCTCAACAGTGTTTCATGGCTGATTGTCCTCGTAATCGCATCGTCGTGGGCCGCCGGGCGTCATCCTGCGTGTCCTTGCCATAAAAGCGATTGGTGATATCATTTTGGAGTCGATGATATCAAAGGAGCTTATCATGATACGCACTGTCATTTCCATCAGCGAGGACGACAAAGAGTGGTTGGAGAAGCGGGCCGCCGAGGACGGTATACCCATGACGGAAGTCGTGCGGCGGGCTCTTCATCTGATGCAGGAAGTCGAAGAACGAGAGAAACCACCCACGGAAACCCTTCTGGCCCGCACGAGGGGATTGTGGAAGAAAGGCGACGGCCTCGAATATCAGCGGAGGCTTCGTGGCGAATGGTGAGCCCCGACGAGCCGTGTTGTTGGATTCGGTGATCCTCATCGATCACTTCAATGGTATCGACGCTGCCACTGACTACCTCTCCGAAACACAAGAATTCGCTTCTATTTCGGCAATTACACGAGCGGAGGTATTGACCGGATTCGAGCCGGCCGACGAGGTGGCCGCAGCAAGACTTCTGGACCGATTCCTACACCTTCCGATCGATGCCGACGTAGCCGATCTTGCTGCCCAACTGCGCCGCGACCACGGCTGGAAACTCCCGGATGCCTTTCAGGCTGCCGTGGCTCGCTATCACGACTTGTTATTGGCAACCCGAAATTGTCGCGACTTCCCACCGGAGCGCTACGAGTTCGTCCGAATTCCCTATGGACTCGATGGCTGACACGGAAAACCGAACCATCTCGAAACGGGGCCGACCGACGAGTGAGAAGCTGTCACTATCGACGTTGTCCCCCTCCGTTGCTGGCCTATTCTCGCTGGGCGAGCGAATCTTCCCACAATAGCTTGGGCCTGTTACGATCTGGTCCCATGAAAAAACGCTATGCCATAGTGATATTGGTCGCTATTGCCATCGCCGGGTTTGTGGCCTGGATGATGATGGCCGACGACGATATCTCGTCGGAGCAGACGACGGCGACGGCGCAAAGTGCGGACGGCCCGATTTTGTCGGGACGTATCATCGATGCGTCGGGACGCCCGCTGGTGGGGGCTAATATCTTTGCCGGCGCCGCGTACTCCCGGGCCGATGCTCAGGGGCGGTTTGAGTTCGCTGAATTGCCCGCCGAAGAAGTGCCCATCGATGCCACGGCCGACGGATACCTGCGGCCCGGGGTCGACGCCCTGGGGCGACCGGTTGTCGATCTCCGAAGCGGAGCGCCCGTCGATGACCTGGAACTCATCTTGCCCCGGGCCGCCAGCCTATCGGGACGCGTCGTCGCCGGTGGTGTACCGGTCGAAGATGCCGAAATCAGCCTTTCCTATGTCTTCGCAGAAGGGCTCGACGGAAGTGAGCTCAAGCCCTTTATCGTCTCCGATGTCGCTCGAACCGACGCCGACGGAGAGTTTTCCCTCGACGAACTGGCTCCCGGACGTCTCCAGCTCTTCGTCGACACCGACGATCACGACTTTGCCGAAAGTGACGAGATCTACTTTCGGGCCGGACAGCACCGCGATGGACTCCATATCGACGTCGCTCCAGCCGGTCGGCTGCGCGGAACGACCATCGACGCAAACGGCACCGCACTGCCCGCCGACATCACGGTCATCCCCTGGGAGCATCATCTGTCCTCGCGCACCAAGGCCACTGACGACGAGGGCCAATTTACGTTCTCCCATCTCGACGAAGGGGTCTACACCATTCGCGCCGAGTCCCCCAACCACCGCACCGAAGAGCTCAGCGACGTTGTCGTAGAGGCGAACCGAGTGGTGGAAGTGGAATTGGTCCTGCAGCCGACGCGGGGAATCATCGGACGCGTCGTAGAACCGGACGGAAGCCCGGTCTCCAACGCCCGGATAGGGCTTCGAAGCGGCGACGACGACCATCAATTGCGAAGTGACTCCCAGGGGCGTTTTCACTGGGAAGATGCACCGCCCGGCCAGTGGGTCGCGATTGCCTCCTCACCGGGCCACGCCGCCTCCTCGCCAAAGCGGCTGACCCACGACGAGGAGGCGTCACTGGTCGTCACTCCCGGCGGCACCATCTCCGGTCGGGTCGTCGGCCCCCGGGGACGACCGGTGCGAAATTACGAGATCGCCGTGGCCTCCATGCAGCTCGACGCCCCCGATGGCCCGCGCTATCAACCGCGCCACATGGCCTCGCAGAGCGTCTCCAATATGCGCGGCCAATTCGAATTGGGCCCCCTGCAATCGGGCCTATTCCGACTCATCGTGACCACCGACGATTACGCTCCGGCCACCACCGACGGCATTCGCGTCGCACCGGGCTCCGATTCGGGCGGGGTGGTCATCGAGCTCGAGCATCAGTCCTCGCTGGGCGGAATCGTGCGCAATGCCCAGACCGGCGAGCCCGTAGCCAACGCCCAGCTCTATTTTTTGATGCGCTCCCCCGGCAATCGCTCGCCAAATACGCGCACCGACGCCGACGGACACTATTTCATCGACCACCTTCCCTCCGCCCGGAGCAGTATCCGGGTCGTCCACAACCAGTATATCCACGAGCTCTTCAGTGGGATCGAACTTCCAAGTGGTGGGCATATGGAATACGACATCGACCTGGAGCCGATCGGTGACGGAGAGCCTGGCCTGGCATTCCAGGGTATCGGCGCCGCCCTCGGCCCCAGCGAAGGAGGCTTCGAGATCGTCCATATCAACGACGACACCCCCGCCGCTGCTGCCGGCATCCGACCGGGAGACCTCATCACCGGCGTCGAGGGCCGACCCGTCGACGATATGACCCTCGATCAGGTCGTGGAGTTTATCCGCGGCGAGCCCGGCCAGCCCGTCTCCCTCGACGTCCACCGCTCCGGGCGCGGCACGCGGACCATCGAGGTCGATCGAGATCGCTTCGTCCATCCCCAGCAACGCCAGGTCCGACCAACTCGTTGACCCCCCCACTTGCGAGGAAATACCATGCGCCGCTCCGCCAGATTTCGTGGTATCGCCAATTCTTCCCTGGGGTGGTCCGGCTTTTTTGCGCTGTGCATCATGGGTGCTACCTGCGCCATTGCTCCCATGATGTGCTGGAATCGCTCCAGCCCCCCGGAGATCATTCAGAGCCAGCGGGCCCTATTTCAAATGATGGGTCATGACAACCTGTCCGAAGCTGGGTTCTACGACGTATATCCCGACGCAACGCCCAGTGACTTCGTGGACTTTATACATAGCGAGGAGGGCGATGTGTTGTGGCCGGCGACGACGGATCACGTCTGGGAAGACGATACTCCGACCCGCGTTGTCGACCCATCGACAGACCAACTGATGCGACCGGAAGGCGTCGAATTCGTCGCCCACGAAGTCGATCCAGATCGGGGTATGCAATTGGTGTATATTCCCAATGACGAAGATGGCGAATTTATCGTCGAATGCTATATCGAGCCCGATGAGCGACCGGTGCGAGTTCTGACGTGGGAGTTTCCCACGGCCGCTCGCGAATTCGACCTCGACTGACCATCTCCGCTTTCTCTTATCAAGTGCTCCGATGCCACGACACAGCTTGCCCGCCCCGCCTGTATTCGACGCCCAAAAATCGCCCGCAAACTGGCTTCCCGAACCGGCGCAGTTGGTCGACGCCTGCGCGGCGTCCATCGCCGACGGCCCACCGGATAAGCTCTTCGAATTTGCCGCACAGCTCGCCGCACCACCGGTGGACCTGACGATCACCCCCCTGACCGCCCGCGCAACCTTGATGGGCGCCGCCCACGGACGGGCGTTTTATCACCACGAGCTGCGGCGCCGCTTGCCCATGCCCGCCCCCCTGGAGTCGGAAGTAGCGGTCTGGGAGGCCGGCACCGTACCCGTGTGGTCCGACGGCGTCCTGGCGGAGCCGAAGTATTTCTCCTTTTTTCAGGACGCCCCCTTTCCGGCGTACAACCCCAATCACAGAAGAAAATGGCGGGCCCACGAATTGCTTCACGGTGCATCGCGCTTTTATTGGCACCCCCGAATGACTCGCTTTGAGTTTTATGTCAGCGCCCGCCTCAACGAGCTGCTTCCAGTGGTTCATTGGTACCACCTGGACGAGGTTTTCCGTCCTCGATGCGCCGAGCATTTCGACACCGTTTTGCACCGCCAGCACTGCCTCGAATGTCACGCGGCCGCCACCCCCTACTGGGAATCGTCGGCCCCTGATGATCCAACCCGGGTGGAGGCGGCCCGCCATCTCGTGGAGCGCGCCTGGGATCATTTCGCCGAGGAGTGGAATGCCATCGGGGCAGAGATCGATACCGGGCGCCGCCACCCCACTCCCCGCCCGAGACTCGATGCCTCCAGCGACGCTGTCGGCTATATGCGGGCTCATTGGAATCGCGTCACCGCCTGGAGCTTCGGCCACTGGATGGAGCTATTTTTGGTCGACGGCGTCGACTATTTTTCGACACTCGGCGCACTTCAAGAAAATGTGGGCCGCTCTATGCGCCAACTCGTGGGCGGGACGCTCGATGTCGACACCGACCAATTTCTGGCGCGCCGCACGCGCAGCCAGCTTCAAGATCTGGGCTACCGGGTGTTGCTCGCCCTGGAGTGGCTCGATCCTCAATCGGAGGGAGCACGACGCGCAGAAGAGGTCCTGATGCCTCACCTCGAGGAGTCGGCCCGGCTGGCCCACCAACTCCTGGACGACCCGGACCGCACCGAAGACGGCCTCGACCAATTCGCGCGCACCTGTCAGGCCTTCTCCGA
>SKPJ01000255.1 GCA_007119595.1 Myxococcales bacterium | reverse complement strand
CGACGATGCTACATCGCATCGCCTCGTCGCCGCGCCTTGTCCGACGCACACTCGACTTTGCAGTCTATCTCCATCAACTTCTGCTCACGGCGTTATACCGACGGGGACCGATCACGCCGGTGCGCACAGAACTACTGGCCATCGAAACGGCAGGCTTGTACCCTTTTTTCGTATCAATTGTGGTGCTGGTTTTCGGTTCAATGAGGTATCGGTTGATTTGCGTTCCATATGGCGGTGATCGGTGATGCTAGCGCGTATTTCAAAATGGATGATCGTTACGGCTGGTCTTGCGATGGTCGTAGTACTCCACAGTTGTGCCACAGACGATGACATAGAAGAGCAGGAGCAAGAGCGAATACTGGTCCTGCGGATGGATCAGGACGTGGTGGTTCCGACGTCCAAGATCAGGATCGAGTTGGGCGGTACCGATCGCGTTCAAGCCGATGCGGCAGAGGTTTCTATCGCGGGAGAAATCGGTGAGCGTGCGGTCGCGGAGACCTTTGAACTCACCACTGTGCGCGATGGAGAGGTGGGAAATCTCTATCTGGTGCTCGATGCTCAAGCACTGTTATGGCCCCGGTTGGAGCCGGGAGCCGACGCGCGCTTTCGCGGTAGCTTGGAGGTGCAAATGCGCGATGCTCTCGGTATTCCCACGCGTGGGGTTATTGAAGATGTGTCGTGGCATTTCCTAAGAGAGCTGTCGCCGGTGATTCACTTCGAATCGCCATCTCAACTCTTTTCCAATACGGCCATCGACGTCGAGGGAGAAGGGGTGCTCCGCCCGGAGGAGGGAGAGACGGTGGCCGTAGCTGATACCGGTCGGTTCTATGCGGACCGAGGCCATGAGATTGATTTGACCGGAGAAGTATTTCCCGTGGAGTGGAAAGGCGACCGCCAGCGCGGAGATCTTCGAATGGATCCGGCGGTTTTGGGAGTCCACCCCGGCGAACTCGAGGCAACTCTTCGGTTCGAGAACCGATTCGATGATGGCACCACGTTGGCGAGCCCGGTGGACCCGGTGGAGGTGGCGGCTGAATTTCCCACGGCGTTTATAGCGAATGTATCTCCCCGCAAGGCGAGCCGAGGCCAGACGGTCGAACTCGATGGTCGGGGATTTGTTCCCCGCGACAATGAGGCGGGGTACGGGATGTTGCTTCAGTTTGAAGGCACCCTGACGCCGGCTGATCCAGCGTTGGAGCCCAGGACTTTTGCGGGGGAGTCGGCGCAGACCCGGGTTCCCTATCAGGTCGTCGACGACGAACAGCTGCTCCAGGATATCTGGTACGACGTCATCGAGCGGAGATTGGAGGGACTGGGAGCGATGCCGGGTACTTTCGATGGATCGATTACACCGGTGCTCTACGATCAATACGGCGAGGTGGAGGGAATTGCGTGGCAGGGAGAGTTCGAGGTGCTTCCGACGCGCCAGATGGTGTATCTAAAATATCTTCCCGCCTTTTCCGTCGCCCTCGACCGCTATGGTTTGGTCAACGTAGAGCGTGAAATTCGCAGTCGAATTCTGGATGTCGTCAATCGGGACTACGAGGGGATCAATCTCGAATTCGTGGAGGAGCCTCCCGAAGATTTTGCCAAATTTGCCACCGTCGAATTGGGGGGGCCTGATCCCACCGGTGGTTATGCTTTCGGTTTCGACAATACGTATAATGAGCAGGCCAAAGATACGGGAAACCTTCACATCGATGATTACCTCGGCGGAATCAATCCCGAGACCGGCGAGGAGTTTAACAATCCCTACGGTGGCGTCTTTGTGGAGTCCTTTGCTCGATTTAGCCCTACCTTATATCCGGAGATGGGACATGCTTCCGAGAATTTTGACGCTGTGTTCGGTCCCTTTATGCCGGAACTCGGCGGGGAGCGAATCCGGGCTACCGAATGGCCCGACGGCGATCGCACGGAGGCGATTGCGGAGGTGATTCGAGTGTTCGCCAATGTCATCGGCAATACGGTGTCCCACGAGTTGGGACATGCGCTGGGACTGGCACATTTCGAGGGCGACTGGGACAGTCCGGGCCATATCTATCACAATACCGGCGGCAGTGGTGGAATCATGGATCCCGGTGCTGAGAGAAGTTTCGAACAGCGCGCCGAACTCGATGGGGAGGAGGCTTCGGGGTTCAATGCTCGAAACCGTGCCTATCTGGAGTCCATCCTGCCCGTCGATGGATAAGACCACGGCGTTCTCTTGTGGCGCTGTTGATGATGTGTGCCGTGTGAGAAGGGCGTAATCATAACATTTCCTTGCAATTGACGCGGGAGTCTGCTTTTTTTGGGGAGCCTACGCACGCGAAATTTCGATGGACGTTGGTATCTTCCAATGGATGGTGAAGTGTCCTTGGGCGGAAGTCTTCCATCCCGAATATCTTCAAAATGAGAGGAACAATGTTAAGGAATCAAAAGAATATATGGTCGACACTCGCGCTGTCCTTGGGGTTGCTGTTGGCCGCCTGCGGTACCGATACGCCAGGCGACGAAAACGGTGATGAGCCAGGGGAACTTCCGACCAATGAAGACGTGTACGCTCCGCTCGAGAGCTTGGACACGTTGATGGAAGGGGCGCCGCCCAACTCCGAGCTTCGCGAGGAAGCCAAGGCCGATGAGACATTTCCCGGCCAGTTCGACCTGCTCGAGACTCAATCGCCAGTCAGCAGCCAGGGATCGCGCGGGGTTTGCTCGGTCTTTTCGACGGTGGCGCTGATGGAGCATCTGTACATCAAAGAAGGTACTATTGCGGATCCCCAGTTTTCCGAGCAATACCTTCAGTGGTCGGCGAAATTCGAAGTGGGCTCCTTTCCCAACTCTTCGGGTTCCAATGCCAATTTCAATCTTCAAGCCATCAGCGACTACGGCATCGTCGCCGAGGAATCTTGGCCCTATGAAAGCTCGCCCTGGGGTACGTCCGACGATCCGGAGTGTGGCGGGGAGGAGAGCGAGCGTCCCACGCGTTGTTTCACCAATGGAGAGCCGCCCGAGGAGGCCCTGCAGGCACCAAAATACAAACTTCCACGGGGACGCTGGATCTCGACCAGAACGCGCGACATTAAGGCCCATATCCACAACCAGGAAACCGGCGTCGTCGTCGGCGGTGATTTCTACTATCAGTCGTGGAATCACAGAAGCTCATCGCTTCCCACCAATCAAGAGTATTGGCGCGAGGGCTACGTCCTTTATCCCAATCAAGACGATATCGATGCCAGCCGCGAGAATCGGGCGGGTCACTCCATTTTGCTCGTCGGATGGGATGATGAGTTGGAGGTCGAGAAGGTCGATGGTGAAGGTGAGGTCATCACCGATGAAGATGGAAACCCGGAGACGGAACAGGGCTTCTTCATCTTTAAGAATAGCTGGGGTACTGGAAGCTTCGGTGTCAACAACGAGTACGGCGACGGATATGGATATATCTCCTATGATTATGTCCAGCAATTCAAATCCGGCCGTGTAGCTGCGCCCCCGGAGCCCCATCATATTCCGGACCCCGCTGACGATGGTGAATTGGAGTGTTCCGATGACCAACTGGAATGCGATGGTCAATGCGTGCTCGAAGATGAGAACAACTGCGGAAGCTGCGGCGAGGTTTGCCTCGGCAGTGAAGTGTGCTCCGAAGGGGCCTGCATAGAGCACGAAGGCGAGTTGGAGACTTTCGTCTACGATGGAGGTGAAGTTGCGATTCCGGATTACGACGATGGGCCGGGAAGTGTGACGGCGGCTATTGAGGTCGTAGGAACAGGTGTGATTCAAGACCTGTCAGTGGATGTCGAAATTGAGCACACCTACAACGGAGATATTCAGCTTGAGTTGATCCATCCCGACGGAGATGTCGTCGAGATTCGAGAAGCCGACGGAACACCGGGGCACGACGTCAGTATCGAGGATCTGGGAGTCCCGGAATTCATCGGAGAGGAATCCGAAGGGACCTGGGAACTCCGTGCCAGCGACCACGCACGCTTCGACGAGGGTACGATCACCGGCTGGAGCCTGCAGATCGTGCGCTGAGTCTGCGCACCGCCCGGTGATAACCACCGAGCGGTATGACTGATTTATTGGCCCCCGCCAAGTTGGCGGGGGCTTTTTTTATAGGATAAACTCGAAGAGCTCCAGGTCATACAACACAGGCTCGGAGGACTCGATCTCGATGATGACGGATTGATGAGGCTCGGGAGTGACGGAGAATTCGATGAATTCATCGTAATCGGTATCGGAGAGCGTGCCTTCTGCGAGCAATCCACCCATTTCATCATAGACGGCTACATCAATGGAGGAGAGCGACCCGTGCTCCACGTAGACATCGCCTAACCACGTGAGATCGTCTGATGCATCGTTGGAGAGGCGAAAGTAGTCCGGCTGATCTTCGCACAACTTTAGAGATGTATAAGCATCGATATCGAGGGTAGCCGGTAGTAGAAAGTCGTGGTTTCCGGCGAATTCATCGTCGACCTTGCATTGTCGCTCGACCAATAACTCGTATTCATTGGGCTCGTCGATTGTGACCACCGACAGGTAGTGGAAGCCGGAATCCTCTGCCACATACGAGATCTCCTCGTCGTCATCGGTGGACCATCCCTGAGCGACGCCGAAGCCCCCGTCCACGATTTCGTCAGTTTGCTCAGGGGAGAAAAGCGTCATATCCAGATCTCCTTGAGCGTGTTCAAAAAACAAAACAGCGTCGAATTGATCGCCACGTACCAACTCGACGGCAAAGATGTCGATATCGTCCTCGCTGCAGATGGCCATTTCATCGAAGACCTGAAAGTCCTGGGTGATCAACGTGGCCTGGTCGGGGGTGTCGTTGGGTTCGTACTCTTCTCCTAAACATACGGGGTCATCGGGGTCATCGGGGTCGTCTGGGTCGTCTGGGTCGTCTGGGTCGTCGGGGTCATCGGGGTCATCGGGGTCATCGGGGTCATCGGGGTCATCGG
>SKPJ01000538.1 GCA_007119595.1 Myxococcales bacterium | reverse complement strand
GCTTCCGGGGAGGTTGAAGTGGACGATAAGGCGCACGTCGCTTTTGTCGACTCCCATTCCGAAGGCGTTGGTCGCCACCAACAACGGGGCGTCGCCGGCCATGAAGGCGTCCTGGATCTCCTCTCGTTTCTGGTCCGCCAGGCCGGCGTGATACAGCGCCGGATGATGGCCGGCTTTGCGCAATCTATCGCCTACCTTGCGGACCTGTTTTCGGGTCGCGCAATACACCAGTGTCGAGCCCTCGTCGACATCTTCTATGGCGGCCTGAAGGCGGTCGTATTTTTCAGCCTGACGCCGCGCCGGGTAGACCTCGAAGAATAGATTGGGCCGCTCGAAGCCGGACACCACAATATTCGGATCGTCGAGTTCGAGTTGCTGTGCCATATCGCGCTGAACATCGGGGGTAGCTGTCGCCGTCAGCGCAAGGGTCGTCGGTTGGCCCAATACATCGCGCACCCTGTCGAGGGTCAGATAATCGGGGCGAAAATCATGGCCCCACTGGCTGATGCAGTGGGCCTCGTCGATGGCGAATAAGCCGACGGGAAGCCCGTCGATGGCGTTCATGAAGGCGTCGCTCTTAAAGCGCTCTGGAGCCACCAACACGATTTTGAATCTGCCCCGGCGAATGGCGTCGAGACGAGCCGTTTGCTCCCGCCAACTCAGCGAGGAATTGATGAATGTCGCCGGTACACCGAAATTCTCCAACGCGTCGCTCTGATCCTTCATCAACGCGATCAATGGTGAGACGGTGATCACCAACCCGTCGATGACGCAGGCCGGTAGCATATAACACAGACTCTTGCCCGAACCGGTGGGCATCACCACAAGGGTGTCTTGGCCCTCGACCACCGAATCAATGACCCGGCGTTGGCCGGCGCGAAAGGAATCGAAACCGAAGACCGTCTCCAGGGCCTCATCGATTGAGGGGGCGAGAGCACAAAAGGGTTGGAGTGCCGTAGCTGATTGGTTCATCGCTAAAATATCTGCTCGAAAGGGACGGGGATGGAGCACACCCGATAGGGACAGGTTTCATCAATGGCGATTCTTGTCTGCTGCAAACCGAACCAAGACGGTTTGCAGAGTGTCGACGGATCGCAGCCACAATTTGATCGACACAGCAGTGTGTTGCAAACCCCGATGGAATACCTACGGTGTCGAAAGGTCGATCAGAGTAAACACAGGCTCGCGCCGAGGCGAATTATGAAGTCTGCGAAAACCGAAGAAGATCTCGTCGCCATTCGGCGTCATCTCCACGCCCATCCGGAGTTGTCGCTGTGTGAAGAAGAGACCGCCCGCTTTATCGAGGAGCGTCTTATGGACTTCGGCATCGATGACGTCGAGCGCATCGCCGATACGGGAGTGATCGCCATCGTCGATGGCGCCGAAGATGGTCCGACGCGGGCCTACCGCGCCGATATCGATGCCCTTCCCATCGAGGAGAAAAGCGATGTCGACTATGCGAGCAAAAATCCGGGCGTGATGCACGCCTGTGGCCATGATGTTCACACCACCATTGGCCTCGGCATTGCTCGAGCGGTCCACCGCCGGCGCAATGAATTGTCGGGCCGCATAAAATTTATCTTTCAGCCCGCCGAAGAGGCCTCCCCGGAAGATGAGCCCGTGGGAGCTGAGCGTCTGGTTCAAGAGGGAGTGCTGAAATCGCCCGACGTAGAGGCCATCTTTGCCCTCCACTGCATGCCCTCGCTCGAGGTCGGAAAGATCGGCTACACCGGCGGGCCCGTATGGGCCAGCTCGGAGTTGATGGAGATCGAAGTGGAGGGGAAAAAGGCTCATGGAGCCTATCCCCACGAGGGAATCGACGCCGTCGCCGTCGCTGCTCAGATCGTCGTCGCACTGCAACAGGTCGTCTCCCGGACCATCGATGCCCGCCAATCCTGCGTGGTCTCCGTGGGCTGTGTGGAGGCCGGAAACTCCTATAATATCATCGCCGAGCGAGCCTCCATGACCGGTATTTTGCGTGGTCTGTCGCAGCAAGCCATGGAGCGGGCTCGGCAGTCGATAGAACAGATCGTCACCCACGTGGCCCGCGGATTCGGTGCCACGGCCCGGGTCCGCTTTACCCCGGGGGCGCGGCTTGTCGAAAACGACCCGTCGCTGGAGTCTGAGGCCATCCAAGTCATCGCCGATCGCCTGGGCGACACCGTGGTCACCCCCCACCTTCCCCAGCTCGGCGCCGAGGATTTTTCGGCTTTCTCGCGCCGCATTGCGGGATGTTATTTATTTTTGGGAATTCGCAACGAGGCTCGCGGCATTACCCATGCGCTGCACACCCCGCAATTCGACGTCGACGAGGATTGCATCGGCATCGGGGTCGCCGCCATGACCGAAGTACTGATCGGCGTATAGCAGCGTTGCACGTTGAGCTCGCAGTTCTTATGTTCAGCCAAGGCGGAGCCGACGGTTCAGCCGAACCCATGCGCAAAACAACACTTATATAGGAGCAACGGCCATGAAAGGTGGAATGAATAACCTGGTGCGTCAGGCGCAGCAGATGCAGTCAAAAATCGCCAAAGTCCAAGAAGAGATCGGTGAAAAGACCATCGAGGCTTCCACCGGAGGCGGTGTGGTCACGGCCACGGTCAACGGAAAGCAGGAATTGCTCGAGCTGAGTATCGATCCCGAAGTTCTCGATCCGGAGGACGTTGAGATGGTCGAGGAAATGGTGGTCGGTGCCGTCAATCAGGCCATGGAGGCGGCCGGGGAGATGATGAATTCCGAAATCGAGAAGATCACCGGCGGTCTCAACGTCCCGGGGCTATTTTGACGGTTGAGCAGTGGCAGCGAGATTCGGCGGATACCGCCGATCCGATCACCCGGCTGGTCAACGCCTTTCGCAAATTGCCGGGAGTGGGTGAGAGAACGGCGACTCGACTGGCCTTTTTCGTGCTCAATGAGCCCGAGGAGGTCTCCCGCGAGCTCGCTGACGCCCTCGTCGATGTCAAAGAACGGGTCGGATTGTGCGAGGAATGCTGCAATCTGACCAATCACTCCCGGTGTGCCATCTGTTCCGATCCCCGCCGCGATTCATCGTTGATCTGTGTGGTGGAGAGAACCCAGGATCTGCGGGCCATCGAGCGCACCGGTGATTATCGCGGTCGTTATCATGTGCTCCACGGATTGATCAGTCCTCTCGACGGGGTGGGCCCTGACGATATTTACGTGCGAAAATTGGTGACTCGGCTTCAGAACTGCTCTGCGGACCTGGAGGTCCAGCAGCTCCAAAAACCTTCTGCGGACCTGGAGGTCCAGCAGCTCCAAAAACCTTCTGCGGACGTGGAGGTCCAGCAGCTCCAAAAACCTTCTGCGGACGTGGAGGTCCAGCAGCTCCAAAAACCTTCTGCGGACCTGGACGTCCCGCGGCTCCCAGTCGAGGAAGTGATCGTCGCCACCAGTCCCAGTGTCGACGGCGAGGCGACAGCGCTGTATCTGCAGAGACTTCTCGATCCGATCGGGATCCGGGTGAGTCGCATCGCCTCCGGCGTTCCCATCGGCGGCGATCTCGAATACACCGATCGGGTGACTCTGGCGCGAGCCCTGGAGCAGCGGCGCGAGATGTAGCACCACAGAGCCCGGCGGTGAGTGCGGTCTTTCTCCGCACGCTGCTAGCCCGCCGTTGCACGGGGGGGCCACGCTGTGCTAGATTTGGGCCAGTTCGTCGACTCATGGTCATTTCCGACCCTTCTCTCGTGGGGCAAACGAGGAGTTTCTTCATGGTCAGTTCGCAGATGGTGATTTATGAAGAGGAGCACGAGCAACTGACGCATATTTGTGAGCGTCTGGTGCGCGATGCCCTCGCCAAAGCCATCTTCATCGTCGACAAAGATGGTCAGCTCGTCACCTCCACCGGGGAGACGACTGGCATTGATACGACGGGGCTGGCCTCGTTGATTGCCGGAGCTACGGCAGCAACGGGGAGCCTAGCGCAGATGCTGGGAGAAGAGGAATTTCCCGTCCACTTTCACGAGGGAACGAACAAGCATTTGCACGTCTCGGTCATCGGAGAAACCCTGATTTTGGTGGTCATCTTCGATGAGCGTTCCAGCCTCGGTTTGGTCCGCCTTCGGGTCAAACGAGCGCATGACGAGATGCAGGACATCATCGCTGCGGTGGCTACCAAAGCTGAAGGCGGCGACGGAGAGATGGATCTTTTCGGCGAGATTACCGACGATGATATCGACAGCTTGTTCAATGATGCATTTTGAGCTTTATGCGGGATGCGATTTAATTGAAACACGGCACCGGGACCAATGTTTCAGTTAAATGAAGTTCCGTTGAAACGGGAAAAGATCGAAATAAAATGCGGTGCCGGTGGCTCGATAAAGTCACTTGAGCAGATTTGTCTTACTCACATCGCGTCCCGTGGAAGGCCTCCTATGAACCGACGGATCGAGGCTGTGTCAGAGGATTCGTCACCGGATCGGTTTTGTGTTTCAGCACGGGGACTTGTAGATAGCGCAGATCTTTTGTTATCGAGTGGTCTGCCCGATGACGATCGCCTCATAATTTCTGCAAAATTTTATGTGACATGGCGGTGCGTCGTGGTATAAGAACACCCAGAAGTGTAGCGTATCCAATCGACGGATATCGATTTTGAGACTTCGAACCAGCGAACGCGGCCAGTCCGGGTCGGCCAAGACCTGAACCATCGGCTGCGTGGTACGAAAAGGTTTCTATGTCGTTCATCAATTATGCCCAGCGGGAAATCATCCTCAAGATCGTTTACTACGGGCCGGGCCTCTGTGGTAAGACCACCAATATTAAATTTATCTATTCAGGGACCAATCCCGATGCACGAGGCAAATTGGTCAACCTGGAGACCAAGCAGGAGCGGACGCTCTTTTTCGACTTTTTGCCCCTGAGTCTGCCTCCGGTACGGGGCTTTAAGACTCGGCTTCACCTGTATTCGGTTCCCGGTCAGCTATTTTATAGCGCTAGCCG
>SKPJ01000574.1 GCA_007119595.1 Myxococcales bacterium | reverse complement strand
TGTATCAGCGTCAATGGCCCGCCGGCGCCGAGCCACGAAGCGCGGTTCTTCGGCCAGTACGGATCGCCCCCTTCCCATGACATCGTCGAGTTCATCGACTCGCAACGTCGAAGGCAAGGCCAGCGATTCCACACGCATAAAATCACCGCTTCGACGACTTCGCCCGGTGGAGACCAACACGTCATCATCGAGGTAGATCACGTACTCCACACATGAGACCTCCCGTTGTGCCTCGAGCACCTTCCCCAATTGGACCGGATCTTCGGCGATCACAATTCGAATCTCATTATCGAAGAGCACGCGGGTCAACTCCTGCGCCGGGGTCGCCACATGTAGCGGCACCCCCACGGCCCCCGCCATCGCCAGACCCATATCGATGATCGCCCACTCCATTCGGGTGGAGACCACCACACAAACCTTCTCCCCTTCGTTGAGCCCTGCTTCAATCAGCCCGGCGGCTACGCGCTCCGAAGCATCCCACCACTCCTTCCAAGTAAATTCCTCCCATACACCGTCACGATGACGCCGCAGTGCGGGCCGGACACTGGATTGATGAACTTGGTCTTCGAATAGCTCGACGATGGTTTGGGCCATCCTCCCTCCACCAATTGCGGGGTATGTCCAACGCCGGAGTCAGTCCGGGCATCGGCCAAATATTCAAAGGCCCGCCCCCGATTCGACGGGCGCGAGCCTTCATCACTATGATACTCGATATAAGATGCACCAGTACGAGGTACTATTCGTCGCCACCATCATCGAGATCGGGCAGTTCCTCCTCCTCCAGATCGTCGTCCGGCGCGCTGGCACGCAACGTCAACAGTGGGGGAGGATCGGCATTGGCCGCCTCATCGACGGACGATTCCAATCGCGTCACTCGTTTCTCCAATTCTTCGGCCAACTCCTGCATCTGCGAAACTCGGCGCGCATAGCGCTGCATCGCATTATCCGTGTCGACATCGATAAAGTCCTGCGGCACGATCGGCACCAATGAACGAATATCGAGTGTATCCGGTGCATCCGATGCCAGCACGTGGACCCGAACCGAGCCGTCTTCATCGGGTTCCGCATCCTCGGCAATACTCACCAGCCGTCCCTGCAACGGAGAGTATTCATGCGGTTCTTCGTCCGCCATAAAGTGTCGCTGCAGATAGCGAAGATCGAAGACCACGGCGATTCGCTCCCCCTCTCCGACCTTCTCTTGCTCTTCAATAAACGCCTCCAATTCTTCCCGGTCGCTCCTGGTGGTCGCCCGAGCATGTTCGTTCATCAATTGATTCAACTGATGCGCTTCCGCCATATAGTGATGCAGCGGTCCGATGATCTGATCTCCCAGCAGAATTCGGTTCCCCGGCAGCGAACGGGCCTCGAGGGTGAAATTGTACTCTCCCAACTGCTCCGCCGCCTGAAAGTCCACATCCGTTGGATCCAATCCCTGGATGATTTCATGGGCAGAAGCGAAATCCGCGATTCGCGGCTCCAACTGTTCTTGAAGCTGGGAAGCATCATCGATGCGCGCTTGCTCAATGCTGCGGGTCTGACAACTCTGGGATGCCAAAAAGCCAAAGATCAATCCCACGATGAGCAACACCGCAAAAACGACCAGAACAGGAGGCGAGAACATCCCTCCCTGGTCCAGATCGTATTCTCCGAGGTCAATATCGGCGTCGTCGAAATCGACGGATTGCCCTCCCGAAGAATGGGTGGTGGACTGTTGTGTCTGCTGTTTTACCGGCGCCTGGGCCGTCGGTGGCGGTCCTTGAGCTCCTGGAGGGGGCCCCGCCTTGGGGCGCGGCGCCTGATTGGCCTGGCCGGCTGCCGCCGACTGCTGCTGGGCCGAGCCGCCACCGGCCGCCGCTGTATTTTGCGCCTGCCCCTGTTGGGGTTGTTGTGTCGAACCCCTGAGAGCCGATACCCGCTCATCGACGCCCTGACCGCTTTGACCATCGGAGGGGCCTTGTTGTGTCGCATGACCACCGGATCCGGTGGTGGCCGCCTGCTCGGAACTCGATTCTTTTTTCTCGGCCGACTTATTAAGCCCCAGCCGTGACTTTAGATTGGAAAGGTCCGGTTTGTTGTCTTTGGTCGACAAGGACGTCCTCCTGCGTTGTATCTCGCCACTTTGATGGGCTCATCGGGGGGTCATGAAGAAAAACCGGTACGCACAACATTGTTATGCTCAAATTTGGCCGGCTGCCAGCTTGGACTCAAGCTATCTCAGCGTTCGGATTTTCGTCAAGCATCCCCCTCCATATTGAACTCGAATCTTTGCCGGACGAAATCCCTGCTCACCGCATTGGAAATAAACGTCCCTTCGTTCACCTTGAAAAACATGGGCCCTTTCCACAGAATTGGCGCCTCCGCTCTCACTGTTCCACAAGTGGTCAGTGGATGGGGTACTCGCTCATCGGTTCGCTATGAGGCATCGATGGATTTCGTTTAATTTCCTGACACGTGACGGGCTTATGACCCTGTTAGCAATCGGTAATTCGAAGGCCAGTGGCCACTTCACCACTCCCGCCTTATCGCTCCTCGTAGGCTTCGCTTTCGCGATCACCGTCTTTGGCTGCGGTAGCGACGATGCGGAGGTCGATGGCGCCCTCGTCAATGTCTCCGTCGATCCTCCCGCGGGATATCCCGGTGTGGAGTTACAAGTCGACCTGGAGATCGAGCCCGGCGATGATTCCGACGAGGAGGAATACGGTTGGGCCGTCGAATTCGGTGATGGCAACAGTCATTCCGGCGACGGACTTCAGGGATCGAGCTCCCATGCTTATGACGCGGTGGGCGATTATCAGATCGTCGTCAATGCACTCTACGACGGTGAAGTCGCCGATACCGTGGAGATCGACTACACCGTCTTCGATCCCATCGACTTGAGTGTCGACTCCGTACGAGTCCAACCAGTCAACGTCTTCGTCGATGAAACGGTGACCGTCTCATTCGACATCCAAAATGAGACGGCAAGCCCCATTCTCACTCCCTTTACGGTGCGTGCCTATCTCTTTGAGGAATCCACACTCACTCGTGAGGATTTTTTGCAAGGGGATATCGATCTCGTCGAGATCGGAGACCAGCGTCTGGAAGTGGAAGATGACGACATCGTGCTCGATGGTGGTCAGGGTCGAAACGTCAGCATCAATGCTCCCGTTCCCGAGGTCCCCACCGGTTCCTACTACGGCGTCGTCGTCATCGACCCGGACCAACAACTTCAAACCAGCAACCCCGAACGCACCATCGATGTGAGCGCCGGTACCATTCAGGTGGAAAATATTGGAGCTGGACTACCCAATATTTCGGTCCAACAACTCGAGGTCTCGCCGGACCGAGCCTTCCCGGAACTCAATCGCGTCACCCGAGCCTTTATGCTCACCAACCTCGGTGGCGAGGACGTCTTCAATGTCGTTCACCGAACCTATCTGCAAGTTGGCTCCCCGCAGCGCGATGACTCCGCCGTGCTCATCGACACCAGTGATCCCGTCAACCTCCCCGTTCATCACGAAGAATTCGTGGGCCCCGAGGAGTTTATCTTATCGGATCCCATCGTCCCCTCGCCGGGCCAGGAAGAAGAGGTATATCTCATCGTCGAGGCCTTCTCCGAGGATGGGGATGTCGAGGAATCCACTCAGCTCAATAATGTGCTGAGCTCCGAAGAGCCGATCATCGTCTCCGATCAACCCGTTGATGGGCCCGATATCGCGGTCAACCATTTTTCCGTCTCCCCCCTTAGCACTTACCTGGGAGGAACACTGGAATTGGAAGCGGCGATCGCCAACGAAGGCACCCATGATGTCTCCAGCTTTTTCTGTGGCATCTATATCAATCCCGATCCTCAAATCAGTATCGACGCCACTCTCCAGTTGAGCACGGTCAATATCACCGGCTTGAGCGCTGGTCAGCAGATCGACATCGAAAGAGAACTTACGGTCCCCGGCGTCCACGACCCGGGAACCTATTATCCCTATATCGTCTGTGACCCGGTCGGTGCTATCAATCAGCCCTTCCGCGGCAATAGTCAGGCCATTCAGCTCGACCCCATACAGATTACCGACGAAGCCGATATCGACCTCTTTGTCGACCACGTCACCGTTCCGGAAGCGGCAGACGATGAAGAGATCGTTACAGTGGAAACCACACTCTGCGTCGCTGGCACCAATGCTACCGGAACTACGACCGGCGCCCTTTTCACCACCCCCGGTCTCCACGTCGATTTCGATACCGAGCCTGCAAAAGAATTCGAAGTCCCCAGCATCAATCCCGGTGAATGCATCGATCTCGAGTTGGAGGTCCAGGTACAATGTCGGGATTTCATCGACGAGATCCGGGTCGGAGTCTTTGCCGATGCCGAGGGCGTGCTCCCCGAAGAGAACACCACCAACAACCGGGCGACCTCCGACCACTCAATCACACTTGAAGGTCGGTACTGCGAGTGTATCGACGATGAATTCGGCCCCAACCAAACTCCCCAGAGTGCCTATCCGATCGACCCGACCGTTGAGGAACCCAAACAAGCATCGATCTGCGAGCCGGGCAGCCGTGATTTTTATACCGTCACCCTCGATGAAGGTGATTCATTATTGGTCAGTACTGAACACGACAGTACCCGCGGCCCCTTGCAAACCGCAATTTTTGCACCCGGTGGCCTCACGCAGCTCGATCTCGACAACAGCGCCAACCATCAACAAGTCGGGGTCTTTCTCGCCAGCAGTGATGGACTCCCCTACGTCTTCTCGGTCTCCGGTCAGGATACGGATATCAAAAACTACTATGACGTCAGCGCCGAAGTCATTTCACAACCGGAGATTGTTGATGTCCTACCGCGCAATATCACTTTGCCACCACAGACCTCATTCTCCATCGGTGCCACCATCGATGTCGACTTGCGGATCTACAATCTCGGTCAGGAAACGACCGGTGATTTCGACGCTCAGCTCGTGCTGACCAAAGAACGCGACGAGGACAACGTCGGAAGCCCCGAGGACTTCATCCTCGCCACCCACAATATCGACTCTCTGTCCCCCGGATCTCATCGCGACTTTACACTCGAAGCTCCCCTGGCGGCCCAGATCGACGACGGTGACTATTACATCGCAGTCGTGCTCGACCCCGGGGAAGTCCTCAACGAGGAAAATCGCGCCAATAACATCGATTTCTCCCCTGAGTTTAGCATCGAAACCGACTGCTATGATGCGTTTAGCCCCAATGACTCTTTTTCCCAGGCCACTTCCATTGAGCCCGGCAGCTACAGCAATCTCGTCGCCTGCCAGGGCTCCAGTGATTATTACGAGATCTGCACCCCCAATGCCCACAGTCTCGATATCACCGTCGACGGCTTCGATCCCGACGCCGGAGATATCGATATCACATTGTATGACCAGACCCTCAATGCCATCGACTCCTCTGCGCAGACCGGTGTCGACTCCGAGCACGTCGCGGTTGATTACGTCGATGGAGACCAATGCTATTACCTGCGCGTCGTCCTCGTCTCTCTCGACTCGGAGGCAGAAAACACCTACAGCCTCGATATCGATATCAATGAGGTCGCCCCCGAGCTTCAATGTGACCCGACCTTTGAGCCCAACGATGACTTTGAGACCGCATCGAGTCTGTGGGCCGCCCTCCATTACGAGAATACAATCGACCGCTGTCCACAGGACGACGTCGACTTTTATTACGTCCAACTCTCTCCGGCCACGACCGTGGACTTCGCCGCTACGCTGGAGCCTGCCAACCAACCCGGCACCCTGCGCCTTCAGCTCTATCGCCCCAATGGAACTCCTGAAAAAACCGTCGAGACCGCTCCCGGCATCCCAACCGCCGAGATAGAAAATTATACGGCGCCGACGACGGGCACCTATTTTCTGCAAGTATCGATTGGAGGCGACGAACACCGCGTGACCTATAACCTGGAGGCCAGCGGTTTACCCGGTGTGGACCTTGCCGTGGAAGACCTCAATATCGGTTCCGGCACCTACGAAGAAGGCGATAAGATTCGATACGACTTTCACCTGCTCAATTATGGCGGCGATGCCGTCTCCTCCACTGACTATCATGTCTACTTGGGGACATCTCCGACGCCCGATTCCGGAGCGGATCAACTGCTCGGCGAATTCGGAATCAACGATATCGAGCCAGACGACCTTCTCGAGATCGAAGGACAAGCCAACGTACCCAGTGGCGCCGCCGAGGGCACCCAGTACATCCATGTCGTCGTCGATCCCGACGATGAACTCGGCGACGTAAACCGAAGCAATAATCGAGATACTGTACCTATCGAAATTGTGGCATCCACAGCCAGCGAAGAAGAAGATGAAGAAGAGGAAGATGATGAAGAGGAAGAGGAAGAGGAAGATGATGAAGAGGAAGAGGAAGATGATGAAGACGACGACGAAGGTCAGGGATGAAGGTAGTGGCGGGCCCCCCACGGGTCAGTACTCCGTGTTGTATCTGCAATAAAAGAAAGAAGGACGCCCCCGAATGCGCATCGGCCATATCTCTGACCTACATATTCTGGACCTCGACAAGCCACGACCGCTTCAGTTTTTGAACAAGAGACTCGTCGGGGGCCTCAACTTATTGCTCAATCGCTCCAGCGCCCACTCCGCGGCCGTCGTCAAACGAGCGGTGACCCGTCTCGATGCCCTCGATGTTGATCATATTGTCATCAGCGGAGATCTGACCAATCTGGCGCTCGATTCCGAATTCACCGCCGCTCGCCACATCGTCGATTCGATTCCCAACGCAAAACAACGCGTCAGCATCGTTCCCGGAAACCACGACTACTATACCCCTGGATCTGTCCGTAATCGCCGCTTCGAAGGGCATTTTCAACCATTTCTGAGCAGTGATCTTCCCCAGTATCAACTGGATACAAAATACCCCTACTGCCATCTGCGCGGAGATGTCGCCATCATCGGCCTCAACAGCGGTATCGCCTCACCCTGGCTCTTCGCCACCGGCCGGGTAGGTGACGACGAACTAGAGGCTACAGCACAGCTTTTGGAAGCCCCGGAGGTTCAGCAGCGCTTTAAATTGGTCGTGATCCACCACCCACTTTTGCCCGACAAACATCACGCCATACAATTCAACCGCCGACTTCTCAACAGCGATGCCGTACTCGACGTTGTGCGTCGCGGCGACGTCGATCTGGTGCTCCATGGCCATAATCACTACTTTTCGGTCTTGAAAGTCCCCAAATTGAGCACTCCCGGAACCACCTATATCTGTGAAGCGGGCAGCACTTCCGTAACCAGCGGCGACAACCCGAAGATGGCTGGAAAATTCAATATATACACCATCGAAAATGGGCATCTCATCGAGGTGGAAAGCCACCTCTTCGAGAGCCACGAAGCGGGGTTCGTCCCCTGGCACTCGGAGGTCTTCCGTCAGCAAATCAGGGAGGGCTGATGGAGATCGCTCCCCGGTTCTCGGAGGCAGCCGATCGCCTCGGCATGGCCGTTTCGGTCGACGACAGCAAGCTCCTGATAACACGCCATGAGATGACCGTTCGACTCCGGGATACGTCCCCGGCTCGCCGCGGCGCCGAGCCTCAAGAAATGGCGCGAGCACCATGGATCTTATTCGGTATCCGACTCGGCATCGACAAACTCACCCACCCCGACGATGACCAGGATAAGCGTGACTCACCCATGCGCTTTCGGCGCACGTCGCTACGTCGCTATCACGAAGCACCTTCGGTCCACGGCGATCGACTTCCATTGTTGGTGCCTCGACTGACCCGAACAGTCTTTGAGGCCATCACCTCCAAGTCCGCCTTTTTTCGCACCTGGCTACTCCCCGAGTTGGAGGTGTTAGTGGTTTGCGAAACCGGGATCCGCCTCGAACTTCTGACCGCTCGAGAGCAGCGCGATGCAGATGAGTCCGATCAGCAGCGATGGCGCAACACCCGTTCCGCTTTATTTTATCAGTCCTACAAAGTACGGCCTCGGAAACAAATCGAAATCGACGCAGGCGTTTTGCGTATTTTCGATACCACTGAGGGATTCGGAGCCACGCGCGCTCTTTTGCTACCGGAATACGATTATGATGCCTCCCGAGAATTTGGATTCTTGGCCGTCCCCTCACGCGATCAGATCATCATCGCCCGCCCTGATGACAGGCGCAGAGCGCACGATTTGCTCCCGGAACTTCGGCACACCGTTGGCGCCGCATTGGAGAAGACAGCCTTCGGACTCACTGACGCCATTTTCCAACTCCAGCCCGATAACATAAAGGTCTTCGACGATGGTCACTTCCATATCACCGACGATGGATATTCGGCCGATGAAATCATCGGTGACGTCAGCTCTGAGTAATACGTCACACACAGCCTCTTCACTTGCTGGTACGTAGCGTCTACGTTTTTTTGACCGTCCGAGCTGCGACTCCCTTCCCCGACTCTATCTGGTATTTACGGACTCACCATGAGCAACCAAAGCGCTCTCCCCGAACTTGAGGATGCACTTCGCAAACGACGGCTCGATGTCGAGCGTGTCGAAGACACCTTCAACGTCAGCCAGGGTACGGGAATCATGGCCCACAAAGCGCATATCGATCCCCGTCCCTTCCTGGATGAATTATGCGATACGCCTCTGGAGCGTCGCCGTCAGATCGAGGCCTATGTCAGTGGGATCAAATATGTCCTTTTGGAACCGAGTCGCTCCAGCGCCGATGAGTGGGACTTTGTCGAAAGCGCCGGCCGTCTCGTCCCCGAACTACAATCCAGCACCTTTGGTGCTGGAGTCCGCGCTTCAGCCGACGAAAACGCGTGGACCATCGACTTTGTCGACGATCTCGAAATTGCCTATATCATCAAGCTCGACCGTGGCATGCGAGTTCTGACCGCCCCCCAGGTCGAGCGCTGGGACGTAAGCCCGGACCGAATCACCTCCGCCAGCCGAAGCCTCTTATTTCACAAAACGCGCAATCTGGACTTCAAACCATTCACCGCCTTCGATGACGTCCGGCGCCTTCACTCCGGAGACGGTCACGACGCGACGCGTTGTCTCGTCATCGCCGACGCATTTTACAGCGATATCAGCCCTCAATTTCGCTTCTCGCTTCCCTCACCGGATCATTTTTTATGTGTTTTTGATTCCGATCCATCGTCCCTACAACAGCTCCGGCAGGCCACCCAGCGTGTCTATAAAAAAGCCGACTACCCATTATCTTCGCGCCTCTTTCGCTATCAAACCGGAACCCCAGTTCCTCTCCAGGAGGATCCCCATGACTGACAAGCCAGTCGATATCGACCCCACTCTACCGGAAGTCGTTAAAGATTTTCTGCGCAAAGGAGCGACCCTCGAGGAGATACGCCTAAGTGGCGGCGGCCAATGGACCCACGAGGGACTGGTCTTTTCCAATTCCCGGCTCATTGATCTATTTTCTCGAAGCGTCGGCCGCACCGAGGGAGGCACCTGGGTCCTCGAGATCGGCCCCTTTACCTATCCGATCACCGTCGAGGACACCGGCTTTTTCGTCGAACGAGTCGACTGGAGTCACTCCCCACCCCTCCTCACGGTGAGCAATGGTACCACGGAGCAGCTCGACCCCGGCACCCTTAGCTATGAGAGCGGCGGACGCCTTTATTGCAGGATCGACGACGGAAAATTTCGCGCTCGATTCAAGCGCAATGCCTACCACTCGATCATGGATCATCTACGCGAGGACGACGGTGATATCCTCCTTGTCATCGATGATCGAGAAGTCCTGTTGGCAAACCTCGATCAGCTCGAAGAGGTCTCGTCATAACAGAGGGAGAGCGAACCCTGTCACTGTGGCAATCTGCTGCTCTCAGATCTATATTCACAATGTTGCGACAGCCTGTCGGTGAAAAACAAATTATTTGCAGTCTTTCTGTGAGTCTCTACCGTGATTCACATAATGACCACGGTAACTCACCGTGGTTCTCCTACATCCAATATGCCACGGACGGCATTTCTACGAACTGACACGGAGTCACTATGGATACCCACCCTTTCGACGACAATGCCAGTGCCGACCAGGGGAATTCACGTGATGAGTCCTCGCTCCCACTTCGCTCCGGAACCGGTGCTCCGATCTTTGAATCCGGCCCCACTACCAGAATTCGCAGAAATCCAGTGCGGGCCATCGCCTCCGCAACCTGGGACGGCGGCCCGCCCAAGGTCTTCGGCCAGATCCTCGACGTCAGCCTGACCGGAAGCCTGTTTCGAACGGAGTCCACAATCCCGGAGGGCACCCAGTTAAACCTGGAGATCACGCTCATCGGCTGTGGAGAACCGACCTCATTTGACGTCCGAGCCCTCGTACAGCGCACCACTACCGTGCGCGATCGCAAGGCTTATGGAATTGCCTTTATCACCGAATCAGGTGATGAAAAACAATCGGTGCAAGCCCTGTACTCTGCAACGGCCCGTTGAGTATGAATCTTTTGGCCGTCATCGACGCCACCAGTATCGACGCACCCAATGGCCCGGCAACACAGATTGCCGGGCTCTCGCTCATCGAGCGCACCGTCCGCCTTGCATCCGTTTGTGGCGCCGACGAACTTGTGATTCTTGTCCCTCCCGATGAAATCCAACCCCAATGGGGAGACCGTCTCCACCGCCAGTCCCAGATCCCGGTCTCCATCGCCTCTGCAAACGCCAAATCGGCATCGACTGAACGTTCATTCGACGCCATCGCAATCCTCGACGCCGGCGCCGTCTATGATCGCGGATTGGTCAGCAAAACATTTGGTATTCTGGACTCTTCTTGCCCTGGCGAGGTTCAACGAACGGCCCGCTCCCATCTGATCGTTACCCGTCTGCACACCTCCCGCAACAACCTGGTCCCGGGCCGGGACCTTGCGAAATTGCAGAATCAAGCCAGTCCCACCCTCTCCGGTGGGTGGATCATATCCATTGACTCCGCAGAGGCCGTCGACCGCGCAACCCGTCGATTGTGGCAGGCCTGCCGAAAGGCCGATGACGGTCTGGTTGCGCGCTATCTCAACCGTCACATAAGCATTGGCCTGAGTCGCATCCTGGCCCCCACCGAAATTCATCCCAATCATGTGACCGCCGTCACCTTTGTGCTCGGCGTCGCCGCCGCACTGGCCGCAGCACGAGGCGAATACGCCGGATTTCTCATCGCTGGCATCCTCTATCAGCTCAATTCCATTATTGACGGGGTCGACGGCGAATTGGCCAGAGTTCGCTACCAGTTCAGCGTCCGTGGAGAGTGGCTCGATACCATCAGCGACGATCTGGCCGATCTTTTGATGTACATCGGCCTCGGCATTGGCGCCTGGCTGACCCTATCCGATGCCCCCGGACCCTGGGGAAATCAACTGTGGTTATTCCTCGGCATTGGCGCCGCCGTCGGGAAAGTCGCCAGCATGGCCGTCTATTATCGATGGCTCATCGCTCATGGCAGAGGCGATCTTCTCGCCTTTCAATGGAGCTTTGAGGATGAGAGCGCCAACGGCGGGCCCATCGCCCGAGTATTGTCTGTGACGCGCTATTTCTTCCGCAAGGACTTTATCGTCTTCACTGCCTTTGTCTTCGCCCTTGCCGGATTTCTTCCCCACCTTCTCTTTGCCCTTGCCCCGGGCAATCTAATCGTTGCTCTCAGCGCACTGCTGCAACAGGTTCGAGCCTCCGGCGCCTCCCCTTCCGACTGAGCAGCGATGCGAAAGCCTTCGTTGTTGGTCCTATCGTGATGCATTTTTGGTTGCAGTTCGCTATTCTCCCTCAACGTATAGATGCGCCGTCAATAAGACGGTCGCACTGATTCCCACTCCGAATTATTTGAAGTACTTAGAAGGATACCAAGATGACGTTTTCGAGGGTGAGTCCGACCCTGCAGTTACTATTCGCCGTTTCATCGTTGACTGCTTTACTGCTGATTGGATGTGGTACGGATGACGTTGATTCCGTTGACGCCGGTCCCTCCGATGCCGGTGTCATCGACGCCGACGACGATATCACCGATGTCGATTATGTCCCTGACGCCGATCCCGACGTTGATCCCTCTGATGTGTCACCATCAGACGTCCCGGATACCGACCCACCCGACACCGATCCTCCCCCGGAAGACGCCGTCGCATGTGATAATCCCATCCCCCAGCCCCCAGACGGAGAGCGCTGTCAGATCGAGCCGGGCAGTTCGGACCAAATTCTTCTGCGCGGCACGATATTATCCGGTGATACAGTGTACCATGAAGGTGCATTGCTCATCGGTGACCAGTCACCGAACCGCATCATCGAGTGTGTGGGTTGCGACTGCGATGAGGAACCAGCAGCTCAGGATGCCACGGTGGTATCCTGCCCCGACGCCGTCATTTCTCCGGGACTTATCAACCCTCACGATCACCTCACATTTGCCGAAGGTCGACCTCAACTACACGGCGAGGAGCGCTTCGATCACCGCCACGATTGGCGTCGCGGCGAACGGGGTCATTCCTCACTGAGCACCTCGCCGCGAAGCGGTGGCCATCGTGAAGTCGTGCTCTACGGCGAGTTGCGGATGCTCTTCGGGGGCTCCACCAGTATCGCCGGCTCCGTCGGTGGAACCGACGCCTCCGGGCTGTTGCGAAACCTCGATCGCCGCGAATACACCGAAGGCCTCGACACCATCGACGTCGACTACCGCACCTTTCCACTCGGCGACGCCTCTCCCGTCTTTCTCGACACTGGTTGTGACTACCCGAGCATCGACTCCGAGTCCCGTGTCGAGGAGAGCGGCATCTACCTGCCACATATCGCCGAGGGTATCGACGACGAGGCACGAAACGAGCTGCTCTGTCTCGCCGGTGAATCGGGACGCAACCTCATTCGCGAGAATACCTCGATCATCCACGGCATTGCCGTCAACGCCCGCGATGTCGCAATGATCGCCGACCGCGGAGCAAATCTCGTATGGTCTGCCCGCACCAATATCGACCTCTATGGAAACACCGCTCCCGTCCCTCTCTACAAGCGCTTTGGCGTCCCCATCTCCCTGGGCACCGACTGGTCCACCAGTGGCTCCATGAATATGCTTCGAGAACTCGAATGTGCGGACTATCTAAACCGCATGCACTTCAACGAGACCTTCACCGAACAAGAGCTCTGGAAGATGGCCACCTACAACGCCGCCATCAGCATGGGCGCCGAGCATAAATTGGGCATCCTCTACGAAGATTATGTCGCCGACATCACGATCTTCGATGGCCGAAATCGCGCTCCCTATCGTGCCGTAATCGACGCCGACATCGACGATGTGGCCATGGTGATGCGCGGTGGCGAAGTGCTGTACGGAGATGCTGACTTGGTCACCGGCCTACGCTCCAGCGACGAAGCCGAGCAGTGCGAACTCTTCGATGTCTGCGGTCGACAACGACGCGGCTGCATCGAACTCGATACCGGACAGAGCCTCAACGAGATCCAATCCGAAGTGCACAGCAATTCCTATCCACTCTTTTTCTGTGAGCAACCGGAAGACGAGCCAAGCTGCGTACCCTTTCGGCCCTCGGAGTACGATGGAATCATCGGCTCCTCCGACAGCTCCGGTGACGGCATTCCGGACGACATGGATAACTGCCCGGCCTACTTCAATCCCATCCGCCCCATGGATGGAAATACCCAGGCCGATATCAATGGCACCGGAATGGGTGACGTCTGTGATCCTTGTCCGTTGAGTGAGGACCCCGATTGTGAGCAGATCGACCCCAACGACTGGTCCGGTGACGGCATTCCCAACGACGAAGACGTATGCCCCTTTCACTACAACCCGGAACAAGAGGACAGCTCCGGCGACGGCGTCGGCGATGTGTGTAGTCCCTGTCCGGAGCACGAAATCGTGCCGGGAAGCCCCTGCCCCTTCACGATCTACGACATCAAAGACGGCGACGTCTCCCCCGGCCAGGCGATCGCCATTGATGACGCACTCGTCACCGCTGTACAGCCCGGCGAAGGGCTCTTTGTTCAGGTCCATCCCGACGAAGAGATCTATGATGGCGTCGAATACAGCGGATTGTACGTCTATCTGGCCAATGTCTCCGGACTCGACGCCGGGGACTATCCCGTCCAAGGTGACCGCATCCGCGTCGTCGGATCGGCCACTGATTTCTTCGGCCAAATTCAGGTGGCCAATGTCGCCGATGTCGAAATCCTATCCTCCGGCCACGAACTCCCCGAACCACATTTGGTCGACCCACAACAGGTGGCCACCGGAGGCGATCTGCAGGCCGAACTCGAGGGCGCCCTCATTGAAATTCAGGACGTCCTGGTCACCGATATCGACGTTCCGCCAGGCCCCGGAGACAGCGATCCGACCCACGAGTTCATCGTCGACAATTCCCTTCATATCAATAATTTTTTCCATCTCGTCGATCCCTTCCCGAACCTCGACGACACCTTCCAGTCGATCACTGGCGTGCTTCGCTGGGCCAACGCAAACAGCAAACTCGAGCCCCGCTCCCAAAACGACATCATCACCGGCCCCCCCGAGCTGCACAGGCTGGAGCCCGACGAACTCTTTCTCGAAGTCTCCGACACCGCACAGCCCGTACTGGAACTACATCTGAACCGGCCGGCCGTCGAACCATTGAGTGTCGCCATCGACATCAGTGACGACACCGTCATCGCCGGTCCGGATAGCGTTGATTTCGCCCCTGGAGATGCCTCTCAAGCCATCGCGGTGCAAGCCCTTCAATCCGACCCAGCTCCAGTCATCGTGGAGGCTTCTCTGAACAACTTGACCGTCTCGTCGTCGATTCAAACATTCGACGAAGACACGGAGCGAACGCTGGAATCCTTCGGGGCTGAGAATAATACCGCCATGACCGGTGGCACATTGACATTGGAGGCGATACTCAACGTCCCCGCCGGAGCCGATGGAGAGAGCGTTACATTTGAGCTATCCCCAGACTCCGACGCTGATTTCCCCTCGGAGGTAACCATCGACGACGGCAATCGAGTTGCCGAAATGGTCATTGAACTCGGCGATGATACCGGCTCCTTCGTGGCCTTCGCCACCGCCGGTGAGACCACGATGAGCTTTCCGTTCACCGTCTTCGACGAGCCGGAAACCCATGTGGAGACCTTTTCCAACTTCGAGGCTTCGGCAGCCTCCTACGAGGACGGCTCGTTTGTCGGTGATTTCGGCTTCGAGTGGGAATATACCGACGCTCGCCGGGCCCCCGCATCCGGCGCCGAGGCCATTGATGAACGATCGCTGATCTTTCGCGACTCCGGTGATCGCTATCTTCGGGCCTATGACGTACCCGATGGAATCTCGTCATTTGCAATCGATATGATGCAGGCCTTTACCGGTAGTGGAGAGCGACAACTCGAGCTTCTTATCAACGGCGAAAGCAAGGGAACCTCGATCCCCTTTGGTACCGACCCCGACGACGCCGGAGAGGTCTTTGAGTTTTCCGTCGAGGGAATTGACGTCTCGGGAGACTTCGACATCGAAGTCCGCTCCATCGGTGACCGGCAGATCACCATCGACAATCTGCGCTGGACGTCGGCAAACCCAGGTGACTCCGATGAGACTGAGTTCTCCGACGTTGACCTCGATGGTTTCTCGCCTTCATCGATCTTTCTCGAGCCCAACGACACTGCCGAACCTGTGATGTCGCTGCAGTTGGCAGGTCCCGCCCTCGCCCCCTCCACGGTCGCACTGACCTATTCTGATCCGGACGCCATCGAGGGACCCGACGAGATCTCTTTCGAAACCGGCGATACCAGTGCCACAATTGAACTTCGCGGCCTCCAAACACGGCCCTCCCCTGTTCAAATCGAGGCGAGCTTCGAAGAGGATTCCGTCACCGGTTCCCTTCGGATCGATGACGTTCCCCGCGATATTGTGTCCTTCCAATCTTGTTCCAACACCTTGCTCGGCCAAGCACAGAATTTCACCGTCGAATTGAGCGAGCCCGCCGGTGACGATGGCTTTGCACTGCCGATCGCCGTTGACCCCGAGCAAGAGGTTGATTCCCCGCCGGAATTGGTCGAATTCGCTTCCCAGGAGTCGACCGCCGATTTCACCCTCACCTTCGACAACAACCCGGGGACCGTCGACGTCACCGCCGACACCGGAAGTGATATGGAATCGCTCGCCCTCGACGTCATCGAACTGCAATCACCGGTGGTCGAGACTTTTGATACTCTACCGAGCACCGGCGGTTCCTATCTCGACGGTGAGTTTATCGGCCAACAAGATGTGCCCTGGACCTTCGGAAGTGCCCGCCAGGCACCGGAGACGCACGACTACACCATTGACGGTACGGCCATGATATTCGGAGGAGACGACCCCTCGTTTTTGCGCACTGAGGCCGTCCCCGGTGGCATCTCAACCTTCGAACTACAGATGAGAAAGGCCTTTACCGGCGCCGGCGAACGCCAACTCGAACTCTTCATCAATGGCGACTCTGTGGCGATA
>SKPJ01000024.1 GCA_007119595.1 Myxococcales bacterium | reverse complement strand
GGCATGGCATGAATCTGATGGGCCGTCTCGTCGATGGTGATTTGATCGGGGGCCGGGACCGATTCGCCGGCGCAGAAGGTCGCCTCCACCAGTGATTGCAGGGTCGACTGTTCCCCTTCGGACAAGCCGCTGTCGCCGTCGGCCCTGCCCAGAGGGGTGTGCATATCGGCGCGGGGAATCGAGCTCGAGGGCCACCAGGAGGTCAAAAACTCGCCGAGATCATCGAGTTCGAAGCGCAATTCGCCGCTGGCAATGACGTCGTCGCCGGCGGTGATGGTGCCCTCCATGTGGGTCATGGAGGCGACGGGGCGAAAGAAACTGATATCCTTTTGTCCCGCGAAATGACAGGGAGTCCCGGAGGGATTTTGAAAGCGAAAATCGTAGGTGATCCGGCGCTTTCGAAGCGGCGAGATCACCATCGTTCCCTCCAGTGGAGCCCGTTCGGCAAAGGGCGGGGCGTCGATGATGCCCGTGATCTTGACCTCGCCGCTGGTCAAAAAGTGCGGAATTTCGGTGGCCTCCCCTTTGACCTCAAACCGGATCGGATGGGCCACGGCCTGCTCGTCGAGGACCTCGCCGCTCATCGTCTCGAAGAAGGAAAGTCCCATCTATACCACCCGTTGAAAATGAGGGTCCGGTGAATTGCGCAAAAACTCCAGTGCGCCACCGTGTTCGCTTGAGCATTCAAAGGAGGCCTCGTTGACCGGATTGACCCGCAGGTCGACCCGGGCGAGCTTGCTGTTGAGGCAGTAAGACAGCCGCCCGTCGGGGTTGTGATAGCCCAGACAGACCATCTCGTCGGGCTCGGCGACCATGGAGAGCGCGGCCTCTCCGTCGGGGCCGCGAAGCTTGAGCTTCCAGCGGTAGCCGTCGAGGTCGATGGTGGCGTCTTGGCGCCACAGATCGACGAGTCGATCGAAGCGGTATTCGCTTTCACCGCGGCGCACCGCCAACGCGGAAATAATTGGCGTGGGGCGGCCGGCGATGCGGGTGCGGGCGCTAAAGCCCTCGACCCAGCAAAAGGGTTCGCCATAGGAGTCGACGAAAGGGCACTGACCCCAGGCGTATTCCCAGGCGTGCTCGTCGCCCCAATTGTGGCCCTGCATTCCGCGCCATTCGTCGACCTCCAGGCGCTCTCCCCATACGTCGATGGTGCCCTTCATGGAGAGCGAGGGAAAGGGGGTCAGCGGAGTGGAGCGCGGAAAGGAGCCGTCGACCATCTTCTCCGAGGGGAGCATGCACAGACGACTGCCCAGCGGGCTGTCGTCGCACTCCCAATCAATCTCCCATTGGCAGCTTCCCCCATCGCCCTCGATTTGTCCCCGGATATGACCATCGGGAGCGAGTAGAAATTCGCCGCCGGCGATCTCGATGGCCATCGGATCGCCCTGAAAACTGGCCCGGGCGAAGGGGACGGTGCGCTTTTCCGAAAAATACCGCCCTTCTTCGGCGTCAAAGACGATGCACCACAACTCGGCGATCGCGCTGTCTTTGCGAGGAGCGAATACAGTGGCTTTGAGCCAAAAGGCCAATTTTTCATCCCGTGCGTTGGCCCGAAGAAAATAGCTCTCAACATGTCCTGCGTCGCCGGGGCGGTAGCGCAGCGCATTGTCGTCGATTTCGCGCATAGCGGTCCTTTCGAAAAAGCTTATTTTCGCCAGCGAAACAAGAGTGACCAGTCAGTCAACGGATTGGTAACGACGGCCGATTGGGGTGTCAAGGCGGTCAGTTTGGTTGCCCCATGGTTCGTCCTTACGTTTGGGAAGAAATTACATCAGACGAGGAAGCGATGAGTGATAATTGGAAACTGAACTACGACGGCCTAGACCGGCAACAGGAGGGGCTTCGCGAGGCCCTATGTGCTCTGGGAAATGGGGTCTTCGCCACCCGCGGGGCCGCCGAAGAGCGCTTCGCCGACGAGGTGCACTATCCGGGCACCTACGTCGCCGGCGGTTATAACGAATTGTCCAGTGAGGTCGCCGGCCGCACCGTGGTCAACGAGGACCTGGTCAACTTCCCGAATTGGCTGTGGTTGAGCTTTCGTCCCGCAGGAGAACAGTGGCTCAATCTATGGAAAATGGATCTGCTGGAGTATCACCAGCAATTGGATCTGCGCGATGGAGTATTGTTGCGAAGGTTTCGGGTGCGCGATGACTCGCAGCGAATCACCAGCGTGGAGAGCCGGCGTATCGTCCATATGAAAAAACATCATCTGGCGGCCATCCAATGGCGGCTGGTGGCCGAGAATTGGTCGGGACGCGTCGAGATTGCATCCGGTATCGATGGGTCGGTGACCAATGAGAATGTGGAGCGCTACCGACAGTTGGAGAGTAAGCATCTCGACGTCATCGATCGCGGGACCGTGGCCCCCGAGGGGATCTATCTAAAGGTGCGGACCAATCAATCCGACATCGAGATGGCTCAGGCGGCGAGAACTCGCGTGGCCGGACTCCAAAAGCGAGCGCTGCGTCGGCATATCGATCAGGAGCATCCGGAGCGAATCTGCGAGCAACTGCATTTCGAACTCCCGGAGGGTCGCCAGATCACAGTCGAGAAAGTGGTGGCCCAATTCACCTCTCGCGATCGAGGGGTCGGCGATTTCAGCAAGACGACCCGATTGGCTGTCGATGCCGCACCGGACTTCGATGAGTTGTTGACGAGTCATCGCCAGGCCTGGCAACGTCTGTGGCGTCGCTGCGACGTCGAGATCGACGTGGCCGACGAGGTCCTCGGCGCGGAGCACGACCAGCTCGTGTTGCGGTTGCACCTATTTCATCTATTGCAGACCGCATCGCCAAATACGGTGGGACGCGACGTCGGAATTCCCGCCCGGGGGCTGCACGGAGAGGCTTATCGAGGCCATATCTTCTGGGACGAGCTATTCATCTTGCCCTTTTATACGATGCGGCTTCCCTCGGTGACTCGATCGACGATTTTATATCGCTACCACCGACTTGACGCGGCGCGAGAACTCGCCCGAGAAGCCGGTTGTGAGGGGGCGTGCTTTCCCTGGCAGAGCGGAAGTGATGGCCGAGAGGCGACCCAGCAATTGCATCTCAATCCGATGTCCGGTCAGTGGGACCCGGACTACAGCCATCTGCAGCGCCATATCAACACCGCCGTGGTCTATAATGTCTGGAAGTACTGGGAGGCTACGGGGGATCGAATCTTTCTCGAGGAATACGGCGCCGAGATCATCCTCGAGATCGCCCGCTTCTGGTCCAGCCTCGCCGAGTACAATCCCGACCGCAAACGCTTCGAGATTCACGGTGTGATGGGACCCGACGAATACCATGAAAAATACCCCGACGCCGATACGGGAGGCCTGAACAACAACGTGTACACCAACGTCACCGTCGTGTGGTGTTTGCTGCGGGCGATGGACGTGCTGGAGTTGGTCGGCGGCGATCGGGCCCGGGAGTTGAAGCAGATGTTGAGTATCGACGATGCTGATCTGCAGCGCTGGGAACAGATCACCAAGAAGATGATCGTCATCTTTCACGACGGCGTGCTCAGTCAATTCGAGGGCTACGACGAACTCCAAGAATTCGATTGGGCGGGGTACGCCGAAGAATACGAAAATATCGAGCGTCTCGATCGGATCCTGAAAGCCGAAGGGGATCTTCCGGATCGCTACAAGATTTCCAAGCAGGCCGATGTCACGATGCTGCTATATCTATTTCGTCGCGAGGAACTACAGGCATTGATGGCTCGCCTGGGCTATGAACTGAACGACCGAGATATCCCTCGAAATGCCGAGTACTACCGGGCTCGCACCTCTCATGGTTCGACACTGAGCCGAGTGGTCTATACCTCGGTGGTTCATCGACAGGATTGCGAAGAGGGGGCGAAATTGTTTTTGCGGGCCCTGGAAAGCGATATTTGTGACGTGCAGGGAGGCACGACCCCGGAGGGGATTCATCTGGGAGCGATGGCGGGCACGGTGGACATCGTCAAGCGCTACTATGCCGGGTTGGAGTTATCCAAAGAGGGCTTGTCGTTTTATCCCCATATGCCGGCGCGGGTCCATCGGATTGCCTTTCGGGCTCGTCACAAAGGACGATGGTACGATATCGATTTGACTCACGACCGGCTGCGCGTGGAGGTCGACGCCGTGGAAGCTCATGGGGTGACCGTCTTCATTGAGGGACAGGCCTATGAGTTGGGGCCCGGTGAAGTGGTGGAGGTGGGGATAGAGCATCCCGAGGAAAGTGGTCTGCTCAGCGAGGAGCGAGAGGATGATGACGAGTCAATGCCGCCGTCGTTTGATCGGCCTTCGAAAGACGAAAAAAAAGCCTGGCCTCCCGGGGGATGTGGGGAAGACCAGGCGCGAAACTGAGTATCTGATCGCTACTCGCAACTCAGAAATAAAACGTGGCGTTGAGACCAACGGTGTTGCTTCGGGCTCTTGTCGGAAGCTCGGAAGTGGTGTCCGGGATGAATCGAAATCGACTGTGGAGATAACGGGCGCTGACGGCAAAATTATCTGTCATTCGCACGTCGAAGCCCAGTCCAAATCGGCTCGACCCGCCGACGCTGGCGTCCGTTCCGGGAGCGTCTTTACTGGCGAACATGACGTGCCCGCCGAGTCCGGCCATGACATAGGGTTCGAAGCGATCGATCGCGGTTTGGAGTCTGAGGTCGACGCTCATATCCATGGTGGTGGCGCGGTTTCCGTCGAAATCACCGGTGAGGTGATAGGTACCGCCACCGACGCCGAATTCAATGCCCAATAGATCGCTACGGGCACCAAATCCGAGGTTGAGCGTACTGCCGTCGGCGGTGGGATCGGCGATGACGGGGGCGGCGAGTCCACTGACGCCGAGGCCCAACGTGAAGTAGGGATCGGTGTTGTGGCTCCAACCTCCGCCGGAGGTGCTGCGTGCGCTTGAACGGGAACCGGTGCTGGTTCGGGTCTCATCGCGGCGGCGCGTCCGTGTTTCGGTGTCGCGATGTGTTTGGTGGTCGGTGTGGGTGTGGCTTTCGGTGTGGGTG
>SKPJ01000086.1 GCA_007119595.1 Myxococcales bacterium | reverse complement strand
TTTTATCCCCCGACTGGACCAATGCGATCGCCATATTGATGGCGGTCACCGTCTTGCCCTCGCTGGGACCGGGGCTGGTCATCAACAACACCTCTGGCGGATCGTCTGGAGCCATGAACATCAGATTGGTGCGAAGGGTTTTGATACCCTCCGAAAAAGAACTTCGCGGCGCCGTGTAGGTCAGAGTGTCGAGGGCGGAATCACCGAATGTCTCCACTCCCTTGAGTGCGCTTTTATTGACGGTGGGAAGGGTTCCCAGTACCGGCTGGTCGGTATAGCGTGCGATGTGCTCGTGGCTCTTGACGGTATTGTCGAGGGCGTCGATGAGCACCATGATGGCACCGCCGAATAAAAAGCCGAACAGCAATCCGATGGCCAAATTCTGGGGTACGTCGGGACTGGCCGGAGCCCCTGGCGCGGTGGCGGGTTCCAGCACCTGAGTGATCTCGTGTTCATATAGTGCGTTGAGATCGAGCTCGGTGGTCCGCCCCAGGACGGCCTCGTAGTGCTGGCGCAAAGTCTGCGAGCTGTCGCGAAGCTGGGTATAGCCCAGCCCGATGTCGTTGAGCTCGGCGACCTGTTCGGTCAAGCGCTCGCGCTCGGCGCGCAGGTTTTCGGCATTTCTTCGGGTAACGGCGGCCTTGTTTTGGATGCTGGAGCGAATCCGCTCGATCTCGTCATCGATAAACTTGCGGACCACCTCCAGTTGGGAGTCCACCGCCTGAACCTGGGGGTGATCGTTTAGATAACGGCTGGTCAACGCCGCGCGCTCCTCCTCCAGGGTTCGCTCCCGACTCAGAGAGGAACTCAACTCCTGGTTGTCGACGATGTCGGCAAGTGCTCGGAGATCGTCGCCGCTTTCCTCCATCTCGATGACCTGTTTGAGCAGGGCGTCCTGGGCGTATAGCTGGGCCTCCACGTCGCGAAGCCGAGAGCTGACGGCGTCGAGGGCCTGGTTGGTCATTTTGCGGCGGTCCTCGTAGGTGAGCGATAAAATATTGTGATCTTGTTGATACTCCTGAAGTTCGGCGTGTTTGGCATTCAGCTCTGCACGCTGGCTGGAGACGTAGTCGTCAAACCAATTCGACAATTGCTCGATGCCGCCAGACTGCAGATCGTGAATATATTCGATATAGACCTCGGCGATGCCGTCGGCGACCTCGGCGGCGAGCTCCGGATCTTGAAATCGGACATCGATCAGGGCGACCCGGGTATCGCGCTGCAGCGAATAGCTGGCGGCACCGCGCACAGCGGAGATGGCGCGCTGGTGGCGTTGTTCCTCGCTGAGCGAATCGATGGAGGTCTCGGGGTTGTTACCAAATAAACGGGGGTCGTCGGCCAGGGCCATTCGCTCCACCACTTTTTCGACAAACCATGTGGAGCCCAAAATTTCGGTCTGGGTATTCCAGAATTGCTCGAATTGCCATCGGCCGCCGGGGTCGACGAATTCGACCTGATCAAAGTCGCTTCCCAGCACATTGGGTTGCGTTTCGTGGAAAAGCAGCTTAGTCGTTGCTTCGTAGATACGGGGCTGCTGATCGGTCCACAGGTAGGCCACGGCAACGCCGAGCATCGACGTTAGGATGAGGACCCAATAAAAGCGCTTGAACAGCGCCCAATAGCGGGCGAGTAAATCACCCAGGGACTCTCCCCCTCCTTCCATGGGGTGGGTCCCGGACTGTTCGGGATAACCAAACTGATCGGACATGATCTCTACTCGACAGGAAAACGCGTCGCCCCCTTCGCGGCCAGACTGGGCGCGAGCAGGCGATCCTAGAACCTCACCATCACAGCGTCAACGGCTCGGGGAGGCACGGTGACACGACAACGCTCACAGGGCAATACGAGGTCGACGTCCCCCCAAGACCGGGTCTGGGACGTACCCTCGATCTTGCTCGCCGTTACCGTAATGGCAAGTCCTTTACTCGTCGGCGGGGTTCACGCCGCCACGGCTGCCGGCATCGCCGCTGTGGCCATCGCCGGGCTGTGGTGGTCGCTACTTACCCGACGACCGACATCAAACCAAACCGGCTCCTTTGCCCTGTCTATTCCGGCACTGGGGTTTGCGGCGATGGCCCTATTTTGTCTGATCCAGCTCATTCCGATCCCAAGCGAATTGTATCGATTGGTACAGCCCACGGGCATGGCCGCCGTCGATGCTAACTGGACTGTGGCCTTCGATGAGGCCATGCCCAGGCGCTGGCATCTATTGTCGCTCGATCCGCACCAGACGACGACCCATGCTCTTCGCTGGACCGCCCTGGCTGCCGCCGCAGCCCTGGCCTCGCAGGTCATCACCGATCGCCGGGGGCGCCGGCGCTGGCTGGGTGTGATCGCCATCATCGGGGCCGTCGTCGCCATTGCCGGCACCATCCAACAGATCAGCGGCACCGAAAAGATCCTCGGCGTCTACGACGCCCAGCTCCACCCCCGCTCGATGAGTCCCTTTGTCAGCACCAATCACGCCGCCTCATTCTACGCATTGATCGCCCTGGTCTCCATCGCCTACGGAATCGACCATCTGCGCCGTTCTCCGCTCAAAGCATCGCTGGGAGCGGTGGGGGCGACGGGGGGCATTTTATTATGTGCCGCCCATGGCAGCGAGGGGGCCTTGTTGGCGCTGGCCATCGGGGTCGGGCTGTTGGGTATCTCCGTGGTGACCTGGATCACCGGGCGAACTCATTTTTCCCGCCATCGGCTGCGGGTGGGCGCCATCGCCGCATTGGCGTTGTTTTTCGTGGTCACCGTGGCCGCCACCTTCGTCCCCGACAAGTGGACGGTGGCTCAACAAGAGGAAAGTATATTCACTGGCACCAGTTTCGAGCTGCGCGTTCATCTGGCAGGGGCGGTCTTCGATGCCAGCACCGATTTTGCGGTCGCCGGAAGCGGCGCCGGCTCCATTGAGCGCGCCCTTCCCCCCTATTTGGATTGGTTTGAAATCGGCACCAATACGGTCCCCACCATCGAGGCCGAACCCATCGAATGGGTAATGACGATGGGCCCGGCGGTGGCCATCGCGGCACTGTTATTATTTCTCTTCGTCGTCGCTCGCACAGCACCCCATATTTGGCGGCTTCGAGCCCGCCGGGGACCGGCGACGGCAAGTGTGCTCGCCGTATTTTTGGGGGTCATCGCCCTGTTTCATTTTCCCTTTACTGCTCTGGGCATCTCATTGGTCGCCGTGGTCGCCATCGAGGCCTGCCTGGACCGAAAACGAGATCGCCTTCATCTGGTGGGGTCCAAAAAAGCGGCCCTTATCTTCGCTCTGGCTCTGAGCGCCGTCGTCGGAGGAATGCTCGCCGCCCGGGCCACCGTTTTGACTCCCGGAGTGGAGACCAACCATGAGGTGGAGGACCCACAAGAGCTTCGCCGCGCCCTTCATCTATATCCCACCGATGGCGTGTTGTGGTCCGCCATGAGCCTGCACCAGCGATCGCTGGGCGAACACGAGCGCGCATTGGACTACGCCCGGCGGGCCTTTGAACTGCGGCCTCACGCCCAGCAACAATTTTTGCTCGCCGGCAGCCTGGCCAACGCCGATCATCGCCAGGAGGCGGCCCAGGTCTATCAATCTCTTTTTCATCAGCAGCGAAACGGCTCCGGAAGCGCTGCACGGTGGGCGCGCCAGCGGCTTCCCTATGATCTGCCCACCGCCGAGCTTCGGGCTATCGCCTTTGCCGACGCCGCACCGAGCCGTTGGCGCCGCTTTGTGCGAGATATCGGCGGCGATGAAACCGATCCCACCGCCCCCATCGACTTCGCACTCGCACTGGTGGAGATACGACCGGATCGCCCGGAAGCCCACCTGTTGCTCATCGATCTCTTTGACCGCGCCGATCAACGGGAGCTCGCCGAGCTATATGCCCGAATGCTCATCGCTCGCGATCTGGTGGCTCCCGACGGGCAACGGCCGGCGGGATTGTTGTTTTTACTCGAATTGCTCCACGACGAAGAGCGAAGCGACGAGGCTCGAAACATCGCCCACCGCGCCTTCGACGTCGGCCGCTCATCTCCGGAGTTGGGGCGCTTGGTTCTTCGATTATTGCCCGACGATCCGACGTTGCTGGACAGCGATCACGAACGTCTCTTCACTGCCGCATTGGACGTCGGCTGTACCGCGCCCTACGAGCGGGGCCATCGCCAGCTCTGTTGGCAAAGCCTCGCCTTTTTCGCGGAATACGAAGGCGATATTGATCGCGCTGCACGGTATCTTCGGCGCATCGAGCACCTCCACGACGATCCCCGGCCCCTTGCCACCCTCTTTGCGCGTCACCGACGGTGTCGCGATCTGGCCGCCCTTCAGCGCCAATACGAGGGCGCCCGATATGCCCGGTTCATCGACCGCCGGGTCGCCGAGTGTGCTCATCCCTTTGATTGACCGTCTGCGATGAGCACCTAACTTTTGTAGACAGGGCCTGTGTTCGTAATTCCCACTATTGGGGCTATTGGCGTCATAATGATGTCCGTAACCCGGCGCAGCACATAGGCGGGTTTTGCGCAGTCCAACGGGACGAAATTTAACTGAGATGCGATATCGTCGAGATGTCGGTCTGTAGTTATAACGAGTTCCGAATCAGTTCGTACCATTAGGGGGAAGTCATGGCGGTACACCGCCTTGTACGCTGGGTTCAAAACTTTGAGCATTTGTCGAGACCGGCCCGGATTGCGGCCCTTGTCACCGTTCACATATTGATTTTCATCGCCGCCTATGTGGGGGCCTTTTTCTTTCGCTTCGATTTTGCGATTCCCGCCGAAGTATATGGTCCGATGTGGCAGGCTCTGGGCCTTGCCGTAGCCGTCAAATTGGTGGTGTTTTCGGCGCTCAAGATGTTTCAGGGCTGGTGGCGATACGTCAGTCTCTACGACGTCATCAGTCTGGCTCACGCCCTGGCGATCTCGGCGATCCTCTTTATGGGGATTCACGCTCTGGTGCTTCGGCCGGAGATGTTTCCGCGCTCCATCTATCTGCTCGATTTTACGCTGAGTCTGGTCTTTTTGGCCGGTACTCGGGGCTCGCTGAGGCTGGTGCGGGAGACCCTATCGGCTCATCAGGGAGACCATCGGCTCAAGAATTTGCTCATCGTCGGCGCCGGCGATCCCGGCGACCTGTTGGTGCGCGAGATCTCTCGGGCTGACAAGTTGCGTTATCGTCCGGTGGCCTTTTTGGACGACGATCTGAAGAAGCGGGGACTTCGCTTTCACGGCATCCCGGTAGAGGGGCCCCTGTCGCGGCTTGGGGAAGTCGTCGAGGAATATCAGATCGAGGAGCTCATCATCGCCTTGCCGGCGGGCCGAAAAAGACAATTGCGCCGGGTGGTGGAGTTGGCCAATGACTGGGGGATTCATCCCCGTATTCTGCCCGCCGTAGAGACGGTGCTTGATGGCGATGTCTCGCTTCGGCAAGTCCGGGAGGTCTCGATTACCGACTTGTTGGGCCGAGAGCCCGTGGAGCTCGATATCGAGGCTCTGGGACGATTTTTGGAAGACCGGGTGGTCATGGTCACCGGGGCCGGGGGATCGATCGGCTCCGAGCTATGCCGTCAGATCATTCGATTCGGACCGCGCCGACTGGTGATGGTCGACTGCGCAGAAACGCCACTATTTAGCATTCATCGCGAGCTAAAGTCCCACCACAAACAGCGAATAAGTCCCCGAATCGCCGATGTCTCCGATGGGACTCGCATGGAACAGATTTTCGACGAGCAATCGCCGGAGGTCGTCCTCCACGCCGCGGCCTACAAACACGTTCCGCTCATGGAGGCCAATCCCGCCGAAGCCGTCAAAAACAACATCGGCGGCACCCGGATTATCGCCGACTTGAGCGACGCCAACGAAGTCGACGCCTTCGTACTCATCTCCACCGACAAGGCCGTCAATCCCACCAGTGTGATGGGAGCCACCAAGCGGATCACCGAATTGTATATCCAGCGCCTTGCCCGGCGCTCTCGGAACACCCGCTATTGTGCGGTGCGCTTTGGAAACGTGCTGGGCTCCAACGGCTCGGTAGTCCCCATCTTTCGCCAGCAGATCCGCGAAGGGGGGCCGGTGACGGTCACCCACCCGGAGATGACCCGCTATTTTATGACCATTCCGGAGGCGGTGCAGCTCGTATTGCAGGCCGCGGCCTTCAACACCGAAGACGATCTCTTCATCCTCGATATGGGCTCTCCGGTGCGCATCGCCGATCTGGCCCGGGATATGATCCATTTGTCGGGGCGAAGTGAAGATGAAATCCCCATTGTGTTTACCGGCGTACGTCCCGGCGAAAAGCTCTACGAAGAACTGAGCTTAAACGAAGAGGCCATCGACAAGACCTCCCATGAAAAGATCTTTGTGGGCCGCCGGTTAAGCGATGGGGCCCCGGATTTCGAGACCCGCTTTGACGCTTTGCTGCGCGCCGCCCGACTCGGCGATGATCACCGTGTGCGCCGCTTGCTGGGCGTCATTATCCCCGAATACGCCATCCCCGATCACGACGACGGAGACGACGGCATCATCGACTTCGGCGCCCGCAGAGCAGCCCGATAGATTTGAGTCTTTTGCCGGTGCCGAGCCACCCAAACTGGAGGCGCTGCGTTGCGCTCTCATGCTAAAACAACTAGAGATCGAGGCTGTTTCGACTCGCCCAATGCCAGTCACGGAGTAGTTATGCGTTTGACCATCATCGGCACCGGATACGTAGGCCTCGTCACGGGAACCTGCTTTGCAGAAATGGGCAATCAGGTCACCTGCGTCGACATCGACGACCACAAGATCAAGAGCCTGGAAAACGGCGAGATTCCCATCTTCGAGCCCGGCCTCGAGCAGATGTTGGAGCGCAATGTCGAGCAGGGCCGTCTCGATTTCACCACCTCCCTGGCCGATGCCACGGATAGTGCCGTGTATTTCATCGCCGTCGGGACCCCGTCGAATCACAACGGTGGGGCCGATTTGAGCGCCGTATTAAAAGTTGCCGCCGAGATCGGCGATCACCTCGAGGACGACGCCATCGTGGTCAACAAATCGACGGTCCCCGTCGGTACCGCCGAGAAGGTGGCCGACACCATCGCCGAACGCCTCGAGAAGCGGGATCGAGAATTTGAGGTCGACGTGATCTCCAATCCCGAATTTTTGAAGGAAGGCGACGCGGTCAGCGACTTTCTAAAGCCCGACCGCATCATCGTCGGCGCCGACACCGAGCATGCCCGAGAGGTCATGGAGGAGCTTTATGCTCCGTTTAACCGCAATCATCAGCGCATGCTCTTTATGGGAGTGCGCGATGCGGAGATGACCAAATACACGGCCAATGCCATGCTCGCCACCAAGATCTCGTTTATGAACGAGATCGCCACGGTCTGCGAACGACTCGGGGTGGATGTCGAACAGGTTCGATTGGGCATCGGCTCCGACAATCGGATCGGTTATCACTTCATTTATCCCGGCTGCGGATTCGGGGGATCCTGTTTTCCCAAAGATGTGCGCGCGCTCAGCCATATGGCCCAACAAAGCGGCATCGAACCCCGGGTCCTGAGCTCCGTCATCGCCCGCAACGAGGCCCAAAAAGAGATATTGGGCCAAAAGATCACCGAATATTTCGACGGAGAGCTCCAAGGCAAGACCATCGCCGTGTGGGGATTGGCCTTTAAACCGGGCACCGACGATATGCGCCAGGCGCCGTCGATTCCCCTGTTGGAGCAATTGATCGCTGGCGGAGCCAAAATTCTTGCTTACGATCCGGTGGCCATGCAAGAGGCGCGACGGATCCTCGATGATTCCTGGTTCGACGAGGAGCGATTGCTCCTCGTCGATCACCAATACGCTGCGTTGGAGGGAGCCGACGCTCTGGCATTGGTCACGGAGTGGAAGCCCTTTCGCCATCCCGATTTTGGGGCCATGAAGCGGCTGATGAATGAAGCCGTCGTCTTCGATGGGCGCAATCAATACGATCCCTACCAATTGGCAAAAGAGGGCTTTTATTACGAGGGAATCGGTCGCGGACGCTATTTGACCCAGTAATACACGCCTGCAGGAGAACCACAGAGATGACTCTACCCACCATAGAAAACGCCCGGGTCGCCGTCGTCGGACTCGGCTATGTCGGACTTCCGTTGGCCGTGGAGTTTGGACGCCACTTCTCCACGGTGGGATTCGATATCGACACCCGTCGCATCGCCGAATTGATCGAGGGGCGCGACTCCACCCGGGAGGTCACGGCGGAGGAACTGGGCGAGGCGAAACAATTGCAATTTACGGACAGCGCCGACGAGATGGCGCAGTGCAATGTCTATATCATCACCGTTCCCACGCCGATCGACGGACATAATCAACCCGATTTGACCCCCCTGCGAGCAGCGTCTCGTTCGGTGGGACCCGTATTGTCTCAGGGCGATGTGGTCATCTATGAATCCACCGTCTTTCCAGGCGCCACAGAGGAGGTCTGCGTACCTCTTTTGGAGGAGTACAGCGGGCTTCGTTTTAACCGCGACTTTTTCGTGGGCTACAGCCCGGAGCGGATCAATCCCGGCGATCGGGAACATCGGCTCACCACCATCACCAAGGTGACGGCCGGATCGACACCGGAGTCGGCGCAATTTATCGACGATCTCTACGGCGCCATCATCGAGGCCGGCACCCACCGGGCCAGTTCCATCAAGGTCGCCGAGGCCGCGAAGGTGATCGAAAATACCCAGCGCGACGTCAATATCGCCCTGATCAACGAGTTGGCGCTCATCTTCAACCGCCTCGGCATCGACACCAAAGAGGTGTTGGAGGCGGCGGGCACGAAGTGGAATTTTCTTCCCTTTCGGCCCGGGCTCGTCGGCGGCCACTGCATCGGCGTCGACCCCTATTATTTGACTCACAAGGCGGAGTCCATCGGCTACCATCCGGAGATGATCCTCGCCGGTCGGCGCATCAACGACAATATGGGCAATTACGTCGCCCGCGAGGTCACCAAGTTGATGACCCAGCGCCGCCACCACGTCGTGGACTCCGATATTCTGGTGCTCGGATTGGCGTTCAAGGCCAACTGCCCCGACCTGCGCAACACTCGGGTCATCGACGTGATCCACGAGCTGGAGACCTACCACGCAAAGGTCCACGTCTACGACCCCTGGGTGGACCCTGAACAGGCTCATCACGAATACGGAATCACCCCTGTTGATAGTTTGAAAAAAGGGGCTTACGACGCGCTCATTCTCGCCGTCGCCCACGACGAATTCATCGAAATGGGCGCCGAGCGGATCCGCGCACTCGGCGTCGACGACGCCGTCTTATACGATATCAAATCCGTGCTGCCCCTGCAGGCCGTCGACGCCCGGCTTTGAGAATGCCTCGTCGTTGCCCGGGTTTGCAGTGAGAGTTGATCATTTGCACCAGCGATTTCAGGATCCACCATGAAAATCCTCGTCACCGGCGCCGCAGGTTTTATCGGCTTTCATCTAAGCCGCCGTCTTCTCGACCGAGGTGATGAAGTCGTCGGCCTCGACAACGTCAACGATTATTACGATCCACAGCTAAAAGAGGCCCGTTTAGAGTTGTTGGGTGACCACGACGGTTTCTCCTTTGAGCGCATCGATCTGGCCGATAACGACGCCATCGAGGCCTGCTTCGAGGATCACCAATTCGACCGGGTCGTCCACCTCGCCGCCCAGGCCGGCGTGCGCTACTCACTGACCAATCCCCACGCCTATATCGACTCCAATGTGGTGGGGTTTACCAATATTCTCGAGGGCTGCCGCCACCAAGAGGTAGATCACCTGGTCTATGCTTCATCGAGTTCGGTCTACGGGGCCAATACGTCGCTTCCCTTTTCGATCCACGACAATATCGACCATCCGGTCAGCCTGTATGCGGCCACCAAAAAGTCCAACGAGCTGATGGCCCACACATACTCCAGCTTGTATGGATTGCCGACGAGGGGGCTTCGTTTTTTTACGGTCTACGGACCGTGGGGACGACCGGATATGGCCCTGTTTTTATTCACCGAAGCCATCTTGAAGGACGAGCCCATCGACGTATTCAATCACGGCGATATGCGCCGTGATTTCACCTATATCGACGATATCATCGAGGGCGTCGTTCGGGTCACCGATCATATCGCCGAGCCCAATCCCGAGTGGTCCGGCGACGATCCCGATCCGGGCACCAGCTACGCCCCGTATCGGATCTATAATATTGGAAATAACAACCCCGTGGAACTCATGGATATGATCGCCGCTCTGGAGGAATGTCTGGGCAAAGAAGCCGAAAAAAACTTTATGCCCATGCAGCCCGGCGATGTAAAAGAGACCTACGCCGACGTCCGGGACCTGATCGACGACGTGGATTTTCAGCCCGCCACCTCCATCGAGGCCGGGATTGCCTCCTTCGTCGGCTGGTACCGCGAGTATTACGGTAAGTAGCAGCGGTCGAGGGAACCGGTGCGCCCCCCGGCGCATCTTATTCGATGACCGCTATTCGATGACCGTGTAGTGAATCGTCATCGCTTTGATCTTCCCGTCTTCGATGAGATAGGAATCGGCACCGTCGTCGATGCGGGCGCCGTTTTCGGCGATTCCGCTCCACTCCAGAAAGCCGAGTTTTCGCTCCACCATCACAGAGTGATAGACCCAGCGGCCCCCTGGCATCTGTTCGGCCAGAAGGTGCACCTTATTCCACAGGCCCGAGATGCCCCGGAAGATGCCGTAGCTGGTCATCAGCACGATATCATCGTCGAAATTGCGCTTGATATCGGTCTTGAAGTCCCAGGCCTTGGCAAGTTCGAGATGATCGTCGAGGACCTCTCGGGCTGAGCGATTGCGAAGGATCTGTTCGGACATCAAAATTCCTTATGCGCGGGGTCGAGGAGCCTCTTTGTATACCTCTTTTTCGGTATCTCCCATCATCTCCACCCACTCTGAGCGCCAATCGGCGGCGTCGAAGGGCTGACCAAAATAGGCCTTGAGGTGGACGAGCTTTCCGTCGCGAAATTTGATGATATCGCAGACGTTGAAGACTCCGCCGTCGGGATAATCGAGGAGCATCTCCACAATCCCCAGATCGCCACAGCACTCCACATTATACGCCTTGACGGTGGGCAGGTTTCGGAAATTTTCGTAGACCTTTCGAAAATTTTCCTTACCGATAATGCGCTCCCCGGACTGGGGATACTCCTCGACGTAATCGTCACCGATGAGATCGAGGAGTTCGGCTACATCGCGGTTGTTGATGCCATGGACGAATTTTTCGAGTGTTTTCAGGTTCTCTTGTTCGGTCATATGGACCTCTTTCGGTGAAAGTTTCGTATTGGCTCGGACTTCAAAAGATGGGCACCGATGCCAACTGACCAAAAGAGAAACTTGGAATCATCGGGAAGGAAAAGAGGCGCTCATCGGCGGTTTACCCACCGGCCCACAGCGTGCGGTCCATGGAGGATGGGGACGAGCATAGCGCGCACCTTGTCGACACTGTTGCCGTCGGCGGTGAGCATTCGGAGTGCCTGCAAGGTCACCGATGGCACGGGGCCCACCTGTGGCATGATGGCCACCAATGAAGCCTCCAGGTCGCTTCGCGGCGGTCGGGTCAGGCAATTACGCATCGCTTTCGCCGACCTGGCGGCCCAGCATCGCACAAAACAATCGACGTCCCCGTTCCACAACGATGGTCTGTCATCGACCAATCGCTCGATGGCATGAAGCGGCCATTGCACCATGCCGAACATACCGAGCCGGCGGGCCCGGTCGAGCATTTGCGTGGTGTCGAATCGCTCGCCGAATCGGTCGCACCAACCGGCGATATCGAGGAGTCCCTTCGCAAATCCCATATGATGGTGAAAATGCAGCACCAACTGGAAAAACAGCCAATCTGGCCGCAACACTTCGACGGTCAGCCCGTCTGAAAACTCGAAGGGGATTCGCGTTTCGAATAGTCTCCACGTTGCGGGCTGCGAAATCCCCGGTTCGGCCACCGACCAGTGAAGCTCGACGACCACTCCGTGTTCTCTATGCTGAAATGCCTGCTGATTGTGGACCCACATTCGAGGTTCTTCATCGCTCAATGGGCGATAACCGATCGACTGGAGCCGATCTCGGGCGCACTCCAGGTCACCGGGCAACACCAATAGATCTACGTCGCCGGTGGCCCGCAAATATTTGCCGCCGAAGAGCAATTTCTCCAGCGGTTCCCCCTTGAGTAACAAGAAACGAGGGTCGTCACCAAAGGCCCGCGAAACCTCGGCGATCGCCCCTCGAAGCAGAGCATGAGATAGGCGAATGCGCCGATGTTGGGAGCTGCCCGGCTCGACACAAAAAGACGCCAATCCATAGGCCCGCAACGCCTGTTTTGACGCCGACGGTGCTCCAAAGGCCCTCAACAGTTGTTCGACCAACGTGTCTCGGTTCATAAACGACCGGGTGGGGTTTCTGGCGCGGTACCGTCAGGACTTCCATGAACCCTCATCATTTCCCTGGATCCCAAAAATGTCGAGTATCACGTTGTGCGCGAATGTGATCGGTTTCCGCCGGGACGTCGTGGAGCCGATGAGATCTTGCCATCGCTGGCGCCCGAAAGGCGCAACCGACTCGGTCGTCGAATGCCCTGGTATTCGAGTGAAATCTCGAAGGTTCTCCCACGTCGGAGGCGCCCGTCGCCTGCCCTCAATTGGTCAGCTCAATTGCTCAGTCCACCATCAGAGATTGACCAGCCCTTCTCCTCGATGAGGAATTCGCGGGCATCGACGGCATCCGAGGAATACTGCGAATCGCCGGCATGAAAGTTCATATTCTCCGGTACGTCCACCGCTGCCCAGCCATTCAATAGCGAATCGTAGTTGGAGGTGGAGAGCGCGACATTCCAGAACATCTCCATCAGATTTGTCGCCGAGGTCACCTCCCAATTGCCGAGGTCCTGATCGAAAGAGGCTGCGTTGGAGAACATTGCTGCAAAATCCTCTACCGAGGAGACATCCCAGTCGCCGATATCCCGATTGAATGAAGAGGCCCCGTAAAACATCGCGTTGACATTTTGTAGCGACGAAGTATCCCAGTCGCCGATATCATGGTCGAACTCCGAGACGGCCCAAAACATTCGGTACATAGTGGTCACCGAGCCAACATCCCAGTCGCCGATATCCTGATTGAAGCTGGAGGCACTCATCAACATCTGGTCCATATTGATCACCGACGACGTATCCCAATCGCCGATATCCTGATTGAATTTCGCCGCGTTGCGAAACATCTGTCTCATATGCCCCACCGACGATACATCCCAGGCGCTGATGTCCTCGTTGAATACTTCGGCGTGGTGAAACATCTCTCGCATATCGGTGACCGACGACATATCCCAGTGATTCATCAAAGGTACTCGATCCAGACTGGCGCATCCGTGAAAAGCTTGTGCGAAATTGGTGGTCCCCGTTAGCTCCGGAAGCTCGGTGGCCGTGATCTCCAGGTTTTCGGCCCCGTGGAAATAGGCTCCATTATTGCCGAATCGAAGATCTCCCCACCGCTGGATCTCGACGATCTTTCCCGCGTCGCCCTCACCGGCAAATCGCCACCCCTCGATCTGGCCGGTGATGGTCACCGTATAGGTCCCGGGATCTGCGTAGGTATGAGTAATTTCGGCCTGACCACCGTCGGTGATGGTGTCCTGTGTGCCGTCGCCCCAGTCGACGACGAAATCGTAATTACCCGTCGACTCCAGCGGTAGGCGGATCTGATCAAAGCCGGTTGTGCCATCGAGTTGAGTGTTCCAAACCGAGACAAAGACATCGGCTTGTTGGGGAACCACACTGTCCGACAATTCCGACATATCGCTGAAGCCGTAGATATTTTCGGCCTCCACACCGAAGCGATAGGACGTGTCATTAGTGAGGCCCGCAAAGGTCAGGATCGTGATATCTGAGCCGACCATGCGACTCGTATCACCGGTGATGTCTGTGGGGCTGTCACCATTTTCGTCGAATACTGTGACCCGATAGTCGATGATCGGCGCCGAGCCCTCATAGGAGGGAGCGGACCAACTGACATAGAGTTCTCCATCTCCGATACCTGCTATGACGTCGGTGGGGGGATCGGGCACGATTTCTTCGGGCTCGGCGCAGACACCGTCGTCGCAACGTTGAGTTACACAATCCTCATCAGTCGCACAGTCCTGCCCCATGGCGCACGGCGGGCAGTCCGGTCCGCCGCAATCGACATCGGTTTCTTCGCCGTTGAGAACCCCGTCGACACAGGAAGCCTCTTGGCATTCTCCCTCGTCGCAAACGCCGCTTACGCAATCGGAACCGGTCTCACAGTCTTGCTCGACCTCACAGGGAGGACATTCCGGGCCACCGCAGTCTTCGTCGGTCTGATCGCCACTTTGTAGTCCATCATCGCACGTCGGCTCCGTACAGACCTCATCGATGCAAACCCAGCCGTCATCGCATTGCTCGTGATCGGTACAGTCCGATGATATTCCGGTGTCTGGACCGGTATCGGCTCCAGTGTCTGTGCCGGCATCAGCGCCCGGGTCGGGACCAATATCGGCTCCCGGACTGGGCTCAGTGTCGAGTTCGGCATCGGCTCCAGTGTCTGTGCCGGCATCACCACCCGGGTCGGGACCAACATCGGCTCCGGGGACGGGATCAGCGTCGAGTTCGGTGTCACCACCGGCAGTTGGACCGGCGTCGGCTCCGGTGTCGGTCTGTTCGTGGACGTTGAAGCCCGGGCCCGCGTTCTCCCCGGCGACGGGATCACTACAGCCCAGGGCAAATAAAAACGCAACCAAGGCCATCGTGATGGTTGCCATCGAACTGATATTGCGATGATGCAGCGTCAACGTCATCAAAAATCCTCTACCGCACAGGGGGAGCTCAGCAAGTGTAGAGAATAGTTAATGCGTCTTGCGACGTTACGGCAAGCGACTTTCCTCACCGCTCAGAATATTTCAGAAATGGTCGGCGAAGCCAGTGGTCCGACAAATAGATTCTTTCGATGATTCGTCGTTCAGGACCGCTCTCACCAGGTCAAAATTACTGGGTCCGATCACTGGCTAATTTTCCGGGTCAGCGCGGCAGCATTCGACGCAATGTTTTCGAGTCGACGCGGGTGCTCTTCGACTTGGAAGACCACAACATCATGGCTGCCGCGGGGATGGTGAGCATCAAGCCGGCGACGACCACTTTGCCGGCGCCGTTGAGCATGCCCTGCTTTCCATTCCATCCGCCGTCGGTTCGCCCCCAATGTTCCTGAGGTTCGAAGAGGTTTCCGTCTCTCTCGGGAGATGGAAGCTCTCGGAAGTGATCCCGTTCGACCTGACGAGCCATCGCTTTTTCGTAGCTTCGGTGAGAGACCTTGTTCAAGGTGCCCATCATGCGACCGACGTTTCCGACGTAGACCTCGTCGGTGGGCTTTTTGATCATTTTGATGATCGCCTTGCTGACCTTGGAGGGATCATAGATCGGCTCCATTGGTTTGACGGCGCGCCCGGTGTAGTTGGCCGCCTGCTGGTACATGGGGGTGTCGACGGAGGCCGGCATGACGAGGCAGACGTCGATGTTGGTATCTCGAAGTTCCTGGCGAAGCGACTTCGTCAGACCATTGATCCCGTATTTGGAAGTGACGTAGGCGCTGATATAGGGAGAGCCGCCGCGGGCGAGCATGGAGGAGATATTGATCAGAGTACCGTGGCCCTGTTTTCGGAAGCGCTGAATCGCTGCGCGCGCTCCGTGGATATAGCCGAATAGATTGGTCTCGATGACCTTTCGAAAGGCGTCGCTGGGCGCCTCTTCAAAGCGGGCGAAGAGATTGACGCCGGCGTTGTTGATCCAGGTATCGATGCCTCCAAATTGCTCGGTTGCCCGTGCGGCCAGACGTTGGACGGCGTCCTCGTCGGTGACGTCCGTGGGGACCGCCAGCGCCGGGGTGCCCAGTGATTCGCATTCGCGGACCAATGAGTTGAGAGCCTCTTCGCGGCGTGCGGCGGCGACGACATGGACCCCTTTTTGGGCGAGATCCAGTGCAGTGGCGCGTCCGATACCACTGGATGCTCCGGTGATCACGACGACCGTATCCTTGATTCGATTAAACATGGAAATCTCTCGTTGGGATGAGCAAAGTGGCAGATGATAATTTTTGTGCTTCCAGGGGTCAAAAACCTAGACACATCACCCCACTGGGCCCAGAAAAGCGTTGCACCCCGGCCGTCGATGTATTAGGACTTCACGGGAAGTCGAGAAGCTGCTCGCCGGCGGCTTTGGTCGCCTGTTGTTGGATTCTGATGCCCGAGTGTGAGTCATGAAGCAAGAGATCTTGAAGGGAATGGCCATCGGTCTTGTCTGCATTTTGATCACAGTGGCAATCGGTATGTCCATCGGTTTCGCCTGCTCCGGTGGGGAGTACGAGGTCGATCCGCCGGAAGAGGCAGAGCGTGTGGGACAGTTGGGCGATGACTCACAGCCGATGGCGCAAGCGCTCCGCGGCTGAGGTTCGCTCTCAATATTTCAATAAGAGGGGAAGAGGCGGGCTATTCCGTAGCATCGCT
>SKPJ01000298.1 GCA_007119595.1 Myxococcales bacterium | reverse complement strand
TGTCGATATGGGCGTTGCCGGAAAGGTCGATCCATGAAACGCCGGCCTCCTCGCAGAGTCGAGCCCCCACTTCACCCATATATGGCACGACGAGAAGGAAATGAGTGTGTTCCGGCAAGTCGGCATCCCGGAACACCTGGGATGCCGTTGAGACGGTTGCAGTGTCACCTCGTGAGCGCAACAGACCTGCGAAGTTGACCCCACGGAGACGAAGCCCGAAACTGAGAGTTTCTCGGTCGGTCCAATTTTCGAACGTGAGCTCAGTGTCCTCGGATTCGAACCACGTAGTCAGCAGGCTCTGCAATCGATGGAGTTCATCAATTGGCGATGGCACCGGGTCTCGCATCGTTTCCGCCTAACTAAAAGGCCATGATTGAACACGTATTCAACTTACCTATTTTAATCAACAAAGTCCTCACGGAAAAGAAAGAATTCCATGCCGATTGGTCTTTTGACTGAATTGCACGGCATGAGCACGTGTTCAAGATAGTGTTTTTAGTCAATTTACTCCAGGGACGATGCGATATAGCAATCCTGGGCCACATCTCGAGGATCATTTGAGCATGAGCGCTTTTCAACAATCTCGCCCGACGCCAGACAACCCTCAGACAACCCTCAAAGACAACCCTCCGAGAGACACGCAAGGGCGAACCTATTCGTGTGTGCCTACCAACGCTCTGCTGCCCGCTATCAGGCCATTCGCGACTCGATGGGCGAACCCGACCCCTTTCGGCTGAAGCGTCACGAGGAAATCAAAGGACTGGTGGGTCGGATCATCGGCCAAAAGATGTCACGTGCGGAAGCCGAAATGGCGATCGACGATGAAGCGGTGCGTATGCCCGTCGACGAGCGAAAACAATTTACCGATGTAGTCTGGGAGGAATTGGAGAGCATCCACGAAGGCAATTATGCGGGTTACCGGGTCCGTCCCTCGACGTTTGAGCGGTGGCTGCAGGGTTGGGAGTAATCTGGTTGCACCGTTGCACCCGGTTTCACAGGTGCACCCACGATATCGAGAGTTGGAATCCTCCTCCATTAGTGGATGTTGAAGCACGGAGCGCTGAACGTCCGAGCGCGAAAGATTCCGCTAAATTACGCTGGTGGCGCAGAGATTACCCCGACCGTCCGTGCGGCGCTGCGCCCATGGCGACAAATTGGGCTATTCTCATCGGGGCTCGCAGAGGGTGTCGTTCTACAGCGCCCTTAGCGGAGTTTAGTGAGCTCTTTCGTGTACAGCGACCCAGCGTCTTAGCGTACAGTGATTCAGCGTACAGTGATTCAGCGTCTCAGTAGAACTGACATCGCCCGTGGTGCGGTCATCGAGGCAGCGATAACAGTGATGTTATCGGCTCCAGGTGGCGTGTTCTCGGTGGCGTGTTCTCGGTGGCGTCTTGATGACTTTTCGCTCAATCTGGTCTGTACTTCAGCTCGACTGGTCATTTTTGTGCGAATCAGTACAGTGTCAACCGCTGGCCTGCTGGTCAGAATTGATTCATCCAGAAAGTTCAACCCAGCCGCTCAACACTCGAACCCGCACGACATGGTAGTTTCTGTGGTCTTTGCCCCCGCGCATCGCTGGCCTAGTTATCGGCGCCATCGCCTGGCGATGGGATGTCTGGTCTTGTTCTTTGCAGTGGCCTGCAGCTCCACATCAGACAAGCAATTGACCTCCGAGGAGTGGACGCGTGAATTTCTGGAGGTCACCCGCCTCGATCCCCAGGAGGCAGACGACGGTCTGGCGGCTCTTGCCGAACGCGCTCCATCCGAGGAACGGGCCCGGGAGGCGGAATTCGAACGGGCCAGAATCGCCCTGCGAAGTGAAAATATCGAATTGGCGAGAACTCGGCTTCAAACGATGTGGGACGACCGGCAGGACGACTCCTATGCCAGCCGTGCCCTTTATGAACTGGGCCGTATCGCTGCCGAACATGACGAAGACACCGAGGCAGCCCATCGGCTGCTCCAACAAACCATCACTGAAACCCCGCCGTGGGCGGGCTCTGAATTCGCCCTTCAATTTCTGATTCGCACCGAACGGCGGGCCGGCCGTACAGCAGCGCTCGTCGACCATCTGGAGCAGATGGCTCATATCGTCGCCGACGACCGTATGGCCTCCCAGCTTCATCTGGAGCGCGGTCTCTTGCTCGACGAAGAACTCAACCAGCCCAATCGAGCCCTCGAGGCATTTCGACTGGCATTTCAACGCTGTGAGACATGTGGTGCCACCGACGAAGCCCTGTATCAGATGGGCGAGATCTACGCCCGACACCAGCGGTGGGACCCCGCCGTGGCATCGCTGGACATCGTCGCCCGAAGAACGGGGCGCTCCTTCTTCGTCGGCACCTACAACTCCCAACGCGCCGCCGATGCCCGTTTCCTTATGGGGACCGTCGAAATGCTGCATCGCCAAAACTACGATGCGGCGAGAACCCATTTTCGCAAATTCGTCAACACCTTTCCCAACCACGTTCAGACTCACGAAGCGGCTTGGAACGTGGTCCAAATTGAACGGCTAGCAGGATCCCAGCGTTCCTATCGCCGTGCTCTGCGGCGCTTTGTCGAAAATTATCCTCACAGCCGCCACTTCGATGCCGCACAGCAATACCTGGAGGAGATGACGTGATTCGCATCGAAAATATCTCCAAACTCCACCAGGGGCGCCCGGTCCTAAAAGATGTCTCGCTGACCATCGACGAGGGCACCAATATGGGCCTTATCGGCCCGGGGGGAGCGGGAAAGTCCCTACTGCTCAAGATCGTGTGCGGCCTCGTCAGCCCCGATGGTGGCAAGGTCTTTATCGATGACATCGATGTTCACTCCTTGAGCCCTACGGAGCTCGCCGATCTGCGTTTTCGAATCGGCATGCTCTTTCAAAACTACGCCCTCTTCGATTTTATGAACGTCGCCCAGAACATCGCCTTTCCCCTCCACCAAGAGGGAGGCCACAGCGATGAAGAGATCGACGCCCGGGTCGAACAGGCCCTTATCGACATCAGTCTACCCGGCATCGGCCATCAATATCCCAATGAGCTCAGCGGCGGCATGAAAAAGCGCGTCAGTTTCGCCCGCTCCGTCATCCGCCGTCCCCCCATACTCTTTTACGACGATCCCACCGCAGGCCTCGACCCGGTGACGAGTTCCAAAATCTTCATCCTGCTTCAGAAGATGAAAACCGAAGGTGGAGTCACCTCCGTTACCATCAGTCACGACATCAAGGGTATCAGAGATATCTGCGACCAATTCGCCCTCCTCGACGAAGGCGAATTGATCTTTGTGGGCACCCACGATGAAATTGAGGCTTGCGACATTCCCATGGTCCAGAAATTCTGGCAGGGATATAGCGACGACGAACTCGACACTTGATAAAACGAATGCATCGACTGGCCTCAAAAATCGAACGCCCCTTTGCCATCCTCGGCGAAAAGGCGATGAAATGGGCCGATATCACGGGCGGCCTATTTCTGTTGATCTGGCAGATCTTTTGGAATCTTCTTCCCTGGAATTGGGATTTCGACGGCCCTGAAATCTGGCGCAATATGTATCGCGTCGGGGTACAGAGTTTCCCCATCGTCGTCGTCACCGCCGTGTTGGTCGGCGCCATCATGGTGATTCAAAGCGGGCTGTACATCGAGCAATATCAGGCCCATGGCCTTCTGGGTTGGGGAGCGGGATACGCCATCTTACGGGAAGTCGGTCCCATTTTGATCGGATTGATGTTCTCCGGCCGCGTCGGCGCCAACAACACTGCCGAATTGGGTACGATGAAGGTCACCGACCAGATCGACGCCCTGCGAGCCCTGGCCATCGACCCCGTGGCCTACCTGGTGGTCCCGCGCTTTTTATCGATGATCGTCATGATGTTTTTGCTGGTCGTCGTGGGCAATTTCACAGCCCTTATCGGCGGGGCGGTAACCAGCCAATTTTTGCTGGGCGTAGATATGATGCTCTTTTATCAGAGCGTCGTCACCTACGTATTACTCGACGACCTGTGGCATGGCCTGATCAAGTCGGTGATGTTCGGCTTCGCCATCGCCGTCATCTCCTGCTACTTCGGTCTCGCCACCCGTGGCGGTGCCGTGGGAGTCGGTCGCGCCGTCAATGCCTCCGTCGTCGGCAGCGCCATCGCCATTTTCGCCATCGACTACGTCATGGCCTTCGGCTCTCTCTAACGCCCTGAGTTTCTCCACCATGGATCCAGACACCTCCCATACCCCGGACCCCCGCCGGGAGCCGACTACCTTCCGGGAGTTTCTGGGCGCCATTGGACGACCCTTCTTGGAGGTCGGCACCACGGTGCGCGAGATCTTTGCCGTCTTCGGGCTGACCCTGTACTACCTGGTCAAGGGCCGGACCCGATGGCGCTCCATCTTCGAACAATTGTACGACGTGGGCAATCGATCGGTGATCTTTATCGCCGTCACCCTCGGGTTTTTGGGCATGATTCTGGTCTATCAGTCGGGCTATCAGGCCCAGCAGATCACCGGCGATCTTCAGATGTTGGGGGGATTGTTTCTCCAGCTCTTATTGCGAGAATTTGCGCCGACCATTACGGCCATGATGCTCGCCACCCGGGTCGCCACCGGGATGGCCGCCCAGATCGGAAGCATGGTGGTCACCGAACAGGTCGACGCCCTTCGCATGTCCGCCGCCCAGCCCATCGACTACCTGGTGGTTCCCCGCTTTATCGCCACCACCATCATGACGGTCATGCTGAGTATCTTCGCCGTCCTCGTCGCCTACACCGCCGGCGCCATCACGGCTCAGCTTTCATTCGGGCTCAATGTCCGTACCTTCTTCGATATGAGTTTCATCGGGTGGTTCGATGTTCTGATGGGGCTCAGCAAAGCGATCGCCTACGGCATGGCCATTGCCATCGTCGCCTGTCACGCTGGCCTCAACGTCTTCGGCGGCAGCGAGGGAGTGGGCCGTGCGACCACGGCGGCCGTGGTCAACGCCAGCCTGGCCGTGGTCATTTTGGACTTCATCATCTCCGGCATCGGCTATGT
>SKPJ01000155.1 GCA_007119595.1 Myxococcales bacterium | reverse complement strand
GGCATCCTCGTCTTGTTCGGCATCCTCGGTTTCGGCCTCGTCGTCTATGGTTCCCTGGTCCGTCGATTCGGTACCGCCGTCGTTGTCTTCGGAGGTGGAATCGCAGCCGGGAATAGCAACAATCAACAAGCCAACTAGGAGTAGCAATGGGGTTCGCATCTAAACCTCCGGGAGCTCGATAAGCGAATGTTGTGGGTCGAAAACCAAAGTTTTGGTCGTCGATGAATAACGTTGTGTGACCCGTGGACGGCTCCTAAGCTATCGGTGAATTACGCCGCGTCAAGAGCGAGGTGTTGACGGCGGTCAACCAGGTGACGTGAGGATAAGGAAGAGACCATGATCTCGGCATTGGGAAAATACCTGAGTCGGTGGGGAGAGCGCTATGTGCCAGACCCCTTCGTACTGGTGTTGGTGCTGACGGCGATCACGGCGGTGGTGGCGTTTTTCTTCGGTGTCCAGTTGCAGGACCAACCCCTGGGGACTCGGGCTTCGTTGGTGGGAACGTACTGGTTTTCGGAGTTCTATGACGTCAATTTGATGCGCTTTGCATTGCAAATGGTCATCGTATTGGTCACCGGCCACGCCCTGGCGATGGCCGGCGTGGTGCGGCGGATGATTCGAGCATTGACTCGGCTGGTGGTCACGCCGGGAGCGGCGGTGGTGGTGGTGGCCGTGGTGGCCTGTCTGGCCAGTCTGGTGCAGTGGGGGCTGGGGGCGATCGCGGGAGCATTTATGGCGCGCGAGATGGGGCGTGCATTCGCCGAACAGGGGCGGCCCGTTCATTATCCGTTGCTGGGGGCCGCAGGATACGGCGGATTTTTGATATGGCATGGGGGTATGTCCGGTACGGCACCGCTGACAGTGGCTCAGTCCGATCACTTCCTGGTAGAGACCTTGGGCCAGATTCCGGTCTCCGAGACTCTATTCAGTGATTTGAACCTGGTGGTTACTGGTTCTCTGCTGGTGATCATCCCGGTGTTGTTTTGGCGGCTCACCCCCAGTGATCCCGATCAGATGCGGGGGTTTCCACCGGAAAAGCTCGGTGAGGATGGCGACGGTCCCCGGGGTTCCGAAGGGGACGCCGCCACCCATCCGGTGGTGCGGTTCTTGGAGCAAAGCCGATTTTTGAGTCTTTTGATAGGTCTCGGCATGGTCGGGGTATTGATCAACTATTTTGCCGATCATGGGCTCGATGGATGGAACCTCGATTCCATCAACCTGGTCTTTTTGACGCTCGGGATTCTCGCCCATCCCACACCGCGAAGTTACGTGCTCGCCGTCACCGACGGGGTGCGCGGTGCGGCGGGGATCGTACTGCAATTCCCATTTTATTTCGGCATCCTCGGCATTTTGCGTGAAAGTGGACTTATCGAGCAGTTATCACAATTTTTTCTGGAGATTTCGACGGCTACCACCTATCCCCTATTTGTGTTCTTGTCGGCCGGGATCGTCAATTTTTTCGTACCCAGCGGTGGTGGTCAGTGGGCAGTTCAAGGACCGGTGATGATGGAGGCCATCGACGACCTCGGTGTGTCACCTCATCGAGCGATCATGGCCCTGAGCTACGGCGATGCGTGGACCAATATGCTCCAGCCATTTTGGGCTCTTCCATTATTGGGGATCATGGGGCTGAAGGCCCGCGATATCATCGGGTATACGGGGTTTGTATTTCTGGTCACCGGCCCCTGGATTATGGTCTTGTTGTTGCTGTTATGAGACGAAGATAGACCTGTGAAACTAACGTGGTGCACCGCGATTGTGAAGATCGAAGGCATGCAGATGAGTCGTCTACGAATCGGGTTCGTCCTGGCATTGTTTGGGGCGGTCGTGGCCTGTGATGAGCCACCGGAAGAACCGGTGGCCGAGCCGGAACCGGAGTTGGAGATGGCGGTTATCGAGGCGATGTCGGAGCGCCCGAAACCGCCGCAAGGAGGGGAGGCGAAACCACGGCCCGTTGGTTTTTTCACCTGGCCGGGTCAGCACGAGGGGATGACCTTCGATCTGATGTGGTTGGGAGGTGACGAGCCGCTGTCGCTTCGGGAAGAACCCGACGATGAAGCTTCCGTGGTCGCCACGGCCACGTGGTTCGATGGGGAGCAATTGGCCTGGAAAGACACATTGGTTCACGTACAAAAGCCAAGGCCATATACGGTCGAAGAGCCCCTGGAATTGATCGGAACGTCCTATGACGTCGAGTTTGCCGAATTGGAGGCAGAGGAGCGCCACTTCGAACTCGACGAGGGAGATTCAGTACTTCTGTATCAATATGGAGGCGAGGGGGCGTGTTATGTGGGGGTGGAAGACGAAATTGTCCTCGCCCAATGCCCGGGCCAGGGAATGAAAGCAGAAGACGATACGGGACTCGACGATGGACCGGCGTGGAGATCGCTCGCCGAGCAGTGGTGGGTTGAGGTAGCGGCCGACGGCGACCGGGGATGGTTTCAGGTCCATCAGGCCCCCGTGGAGGTGCATACCCGCTATATTGAGGGATATGACGAGTTCGACGAGGGGGGCGGGCCGCCCATCGACGGCTACAATCAATAACGATGCAACTCGGGGCGTAAACAATGCAACGAGGGGCGTAGTAAAAAAATTGGATTTCACCGGGATTATTCATGGCGGACCATGAATAATCCGGGCTAAATGATGTTGTACCAATAGATCTGGGTGACAGCGATTTTTGTCTCGAGAACGTAGGTTGGCAGCGAAACCATGACAAATAACGACCGTCAAAGTTGGACTACATCCGGTGATGGAGCGTCACTTGCGTATTGGGATGAAGGGGAGGGCCCGGCGCTGGTGATGACCAATGGCTATGCGAATTCGACGCTGTATTGGGAGCCCCTTCGCCGGAGATTGCGCAAAAATATTCGGGTGATTCGTTGGGACCTGCGGGGCCACGGCCGTTCCGGTCCGGTCCGTGATATGGAGACGATGACCGTGGCGGGCTGTGCCGATGATCTGAGGCGGGTGATGGACGCCGTAGGTATCGAGCAGGCAGTGCTGGCGGGGTTTTCCTTCGGGTCGCAGATCGTGTTGGAATCATGGCGGCAATTCCCGGACCGAGTGGCGGGACTGATACCGGTATTCGGGCCCTACGAGCGACCCTTTGATACACTGATTCATCCCTTTGTGGGGCCGCTGATTTTTGCTCTTTATCGAACGGTTCCGGAGCTTGTGTGGGGAAGTTGTCTAAAATGCGGAGCGTTGGGATCAGTATTGGATCCAGTTCACGCATTTGCCCAGCAACTGGGTTTTATCGGGCCCGATGTCTCGCGGGAGGAGATGGCGCCGTTTTATACCCATCTCGCGCAGATCGACGTCCCCAGTTGGTATGTCATGGGGCTGGCTGCCCAGCGGCACTCAGCGCGTGATTATCTTTGCGATATCGACGTTCCGACGCTGGTCGTCGCCGGTGGAAGAGATCGTTTTTCGCCGGGACGCCTGGGACGGGAGATGGCCGGAGAGATACCGGACGCCGAGTTGGTCTGGATCGAGGAGGCCACCCATACGGGACTTTTCGACGCCCCGAGAAAAGTGGGGGCCGCAGTGGAGCGTTTTTTGGCACGCCTTTTCGATGATGTGGAGTGCGGCAAACGAGATATTCGAGAAGTAGAATCGAATCGGTGATTCAGCCACAGGAGAGGATGTGATGAGCGAAGGCGAAAAAGAGTTCAAGATCAATCGCAGTGAGGAGGAGTGGCGGGAGTTGCTCGGCGAGGAGAGCTACCGGATTGCTCGACAATGTGGCACGGAGCCACCGTTTACGGGAAAATACTACGATCACCACGAGGATGGGGTCTACGTCTGTGTCGCATGTGGGGCCGATCTATTCGACGCGACGACGAAATATGAATCCGGGACCGGGTGGCCCAGCTTCTATGATGCCGTCGACGAGCAGCGGGTGGCCACCAGAGAGGATCGCAGCGCCGGAATGGTGCGCACCGAGATCCTCTGTGCGCGCTGTGGTGCACATCTGGGACATGTCTTTGAAGACGGCCCGGAGCCGACGGGGAAGCGGTTTTGCGTCAATTCGGCGTCCCTTGATTTTCGGCCTCGCGACGAGGAATGACGGAGGCCTTTGGATGGTAAACTGATTATATGAGGATTGCAGATGACGAATATCGTTGATCTCCATGTCGATAGTATTATTCAGCAGCGGCTCTTTCGCTACGATATTCAACGCCGTCATCGGGCTGGAATCAAAGGGCAACCGCTGTTTTGGCACGCCGATATCCCGCGCATGATCGAGGCTGGCTATCGGGGCGCCTGTATGGGGGTTCACTACTATCCGTGGGAAAGTGAAGGGGGATGGGAGGAGATGAAGCGTCAGATCGCCTATCTCGACGAGGTGGCAGATCGAGACCAGCGCACAATGAGGATACGTTCGGCCGGGGATTGGAAGCGCGCAAAAGAGGCTGGAAAACTGGGGCTCATTCCGGGGGTTGAAGGAGCTCATATGCTCAACGGACGAATTGATCGAGCTCGTCGACTAGCCGAATTCGATGTCGCCTATTTGACGTTGGCTCATTTTTCCGCAAATTCGGCGGCCACGCCGTCCATCGGTCGCGGTGCCGACGAAAGGCATGGATTGACGGCATTTGGTCGAGCCCTCATCGAGGAATTGAATCGACACGGTGTGGCCGTCGATCTGGCTCACGTCAATACACCGGGAGTTCTCGACGCCTGTGAAGTCACGGAGGCACCTGTTTTTTGCACTCACACCGGAGTCAAAGGGGTGTGGGATAATCCACGCAATATCACGGACGGCGAAATCGATGCGATCGCCGCTACCGGAGGGGTGATTGGAGTGATCTTCGCACCACTTTTTTTGGCTGGAAAATGGCGGGCCGATACGGGGGTGGCCCTCGATCATCTGGAGTATGTCATCGACCGGCTGCCCAGGTCCATTGAAAAGGCGACACGGCTTATACTCACCGAAGAAGAACAGTTTTCCCGCCACAGCTTTGAACATATCGTTGCGTTAAAGCGGCGCCGAAATTGCCG
>SKPJ01000186.1 GCA_007119595.1 Myxococcales bacterium | reverse complement strand
TGGCGGCAAAGGCCGTCCAAAAGCCCGAAAACCACGGAATGGGCTCCAGCCCCAGCGACGTCAAAAGCCCATTGATGGCACCGAATTGACTGTGAAACATACCCCGCCAAATCAGAGCCGTAATATAGCTGGGGACCGCCCAGGGGACGATGAGCAAAACCCGGTATATCCCCTTTAATTTCAGCCAGGGATCTCGCAAAAGCATGGCCAGCGCCAACCCGATCGTCACGTGCAGAGCGACATTGATGGCCGTCCACATCACGGTGACGAAGAGCGTAAAATAAAAGGATAGCGGATCGCTTAGGGCATAATCCTCGGAGAAGATGATACTGAAAAAGTGGGCCAAGCCGACAAACGTAAATTCACCATCTTGGTGAGCGAAAAAAGCCACTCCGGTTCCCACCAAAAAGGGCACGAATAACAACAGCGTCAGAGCCAGTGCACCGGGAAGTAGATAGAGATAGGCGTGTTTCTTCTTTCGTAGATGAGCGATACCCCCCTGGCGATGCAGCCGGAATAGGACCCAGAACAAAACAATCAGCAACAACATCAGCCCGCCGATAACAAAGGGCATCGGCTCGGCGGACTCCGGGGGCGGTCGAGTGACCGCCTCCAGGCGGACCTGGGCATTGTCCAGGGCCGCTTCCGGCGATGCCGAACCCCGGACGACGGTGCGCATCGCAAAGGCCGCCGGCTCCCATACCGATCGCATCAGCGGCTCATTGGGCATGGCCGTGGTGTAGTCTGCCTGGCGCTGAAAAGCGACGAGCTCCTCCGGAATTTCGCCGCCTTCATCCTCGTAGAAACCGACGTTGGCCACCATCTGGTGCCCCGTCTCCAGGCGTAGACGGGCCGTGTCATCGGAGGCGAGAAATCGGGCGAAATCGACGGCACCGTCGTGGTTTTCCGCATGGGCAGAGACCAGGGCCGCTTCGACGGTCATAAATGGTTTCGCCCGCTGTCCGGTCTGTGAGATTTCGGGCAATATGGCGACGCCATAATCGACGGCCTCGTCGATCTCACCGATGAACCACTGTCCCTGGATCACCATAGCCGCATCGCCCCGGTTGAATAATTCGGCCACCAGGGCCCCCGTCGGCTCTTCGGGCAACAATCCCTGCTGGCGAAGATCGGCGACGAAGGCGAGGCTGTCGATATTCTCCGGTCGATTCAGTCGGGGCTGTCCCCCATCGCCGAAGATTGTCCCTCCGAAGCCGTAAAACCAGCCACTGTGGAAGAAAAAATCGTCGGCCTGATAAGCAAGTCCGTAGCGGCCCTCGGATCCATCGGTCAAAGTGGCCGCAAGCTCCACGAGTTCATCCGTGGTCTGCGGCGGCTCATCGATCAACTGCCGGTTATAAAAGAGAGCCACCGTTTTGTAGGCGAGGGGAATTCCATAGGTTCGTCCCTCATAGCGCAGGGCGTCGACCGTATCGGGCAGAAACCGGGCGAGCTCATCGTCTGCGAAATCATCATCGATGGGAGCGATGATATTGGAATTGGCCCAGTCCCCGACCCGCTCGTGAGCAAAAATAAAAAGGTCCGGCCCCTGCCCGCGGGGCACAGCCGTGGTGATTCGGTTGGCATATGCTTCGTGCGGGACGTTGAGCAGCCGAACCGGTCGATCCGGATTGGCGTCGTTCCACTTTCCCGTCAGTTCCACCAGCGCCTGTTGTTCGGCACCGCGATAGCTGTGCCACACCGAGATGGTCTCGACCTCGCCGGCGTGGGCCACCGTGGCGATCGCCGGCGCGACGAGACAGACCAGCAAGGCAATGAGCCCCGCCCACATCGCCGCTATTCCAGAGCAGCGGCACTGCTCAGACCGTACCATCGGCGACCTCCCGAGGACCGGGGCGAAGGACTCGACCGCTCTGGGCATCAAAGACATGTACGTCTTCTGGTGCTACGGAGAGCTCGATTTCGTCGCCAAATTGTAGCTCCCGAGCCTGGTCCGCCGGCAGTTCGGCGACCGCCTTGGTGTCATCGACCACCAGGTGGACGTAGGCGCCGGCGCCCAGGGGCTCCACCACCTCCACCGTAGCCCGCAGGAGGCCGGCCACCGCGAGATTTTCGGCGCCGAGCTTCATCCCCGTGGGCCGGATACCGGCGATGACCGATTCGGGCAAATCGACGGCGGAATATTCCTGGGGAAGCACCAACTCCACGTCGGCGCTTTCCAGGCGGGTGTCACCGGTGGTTTGGGCGTCGAAAAAATTCATCGGTGGGCTTCCGATAAATCCGGCGACGAAGGTATTCGCCGGGCGTTCGAACAACTCCGTGGGCGTTCCGACTTGCTGGATGATTCCATCATCGAGAACCACGATACGGTCCGCCAGAGTCATCGCTTCGACCTGGTCGTGGGTGACGTAGAGCATCGTGGCGTCCAGATCGTGGTGCAGCTTTTTTAGCTCGATGCGCATCCGGGCCCGCAGCGCCGCATCCAGATTGGAAAGTGGCTCGTCGAATAAAAACGCCGTCGGGTCGCGGACGATGGCCCGGCCGACGGCCACCCGCTGACGCTGCCCCCCGGATAACTGCTTCGAGCGCCGATCCAGCAAATCGGCAATGCCGAGCCGATTGGCCACCTGCTGGACCCGGCGATCGATCTCATCTCGGTCGAATTTTCGAACGGTCAACGAGAACGCGAGGTTTTCGGCGACACTCATATGCGGATAGAGGGCGTAGGACTGAAAGACCATCGCCAGATCGCGGTCCTTGGGATGGACGTCGTTACAGCGGCGCCCGTCGATGAAAAGTCCCCCGCTGGTGACCTCTTCCAGACCGGCGACGCAGCGTAGAAGAGTCGACTTGCCACACCCGGAGGGCCCTACGAGCACCAAAAACTCGCCGGGCTCAATCCGGAGATCGATCCCTTCGAGCACCCTGGTATCACCGTAGGATTTGTGCAGGTCTCGAAGCTCGATGGTCCCGGACGCAGCGTCGGCTAACGGTTTTGTAGAACTCATGGTGTCGGTCGCCGCTTCAGTTTCGGACGTAGATCTTACCGCTTCGAGGCCCGACGTCGGCGCGCAGAGTTCCACCGTCGCCGACGGTGATCTGGTCGCCCGTAGAACGGCCATCGTCGTAGACGTTGATAAGGCGCGAACCTGGCGAAAAACTGGTCTGCATATCGTTGCCCTCAAAGCTGGTGTGGCTGGTGTTGTCATCGTGGGTATTGATGATCACCAGTGCCGTCTCGCCGTCATAGGTTCGCTCGAAGGCAAAGAGGCCCGCATCCTCTTCATCGCCGGTGCGCACGGTGGACCACCTGATCTGCATATCACCTCGCCGAAGCGGTGCGTGTTCCTGACGCACTTCGATGAGTTGTTTGAGATATTGAAAGGTCTCGTTCTCCGTATCGAAGCCCGACTCCCACAGTGGTTCGCGATTGAAGGGGTCGTTGCCTCCATCGAATTGCTGTTCGGTTCCGTAGTAGATGCAGGGAATCCCCTTGATGGTCATCACGTACAACAGGGCATTATGCAACGCATCGATGCTCGGATTGTCGTATAAAAAGCGCGGGATATCGTGGTTGTCCACGAAGTTGACCATCAACTGCTGGGCATTGAGTCCATTCCCATCGGAGTCCGTCGGCCCGCCCGGATGGGGTATCGCCGAATAGTGCTCTTCGATGGCATTGAAGTGGTCTTCGATCTGGGAGGTCGGCCCCCCGTAGGCGAACACACCGTCGATGACCTGAAATTTCTGGGAGAAATTGAAGACCGAATCCATCATCCCGTTGTAGGTGTAGCCGCCGACGAGCTCGTCGTTGCCGTCGAAGGCCTCGCCAAACATCAAAAAATTCTCCTTGCCGTGCTCGGCAGCAAATTGGCGCATCGCCGGACTGAATTCCTCCCAGAAGCCGTGCTCGACGTGTTTGACCGTGTCGATTCGAAACCCGTCGAAGTCGGCGACGCCAATCCAGTAGGAATAAACATCGATCAATGCCCGGCGCACGTCGGGATGGGTCGTCTTCAAGGCCTTGAGTCCCCCGGGAAAATCACCGGTCAACACCTGTTCGCGATCGTCCCAATTCGTCACTCGACCCCGGCGAAAATACCAATCCATATTTTGAAACTCCTCGGGCTCGGTGGCGACGCGATTGATCTCTGGATCATGGAGAAAATAGGTGGGCGCCAATCCCGCCTCACCCAGCGAGGTACTGGCCTGGATGCCCCGAGGGTCGAAATCCGGATCGTATTCCGAGACCCGACTCAAGTGGGAGTCCGTTCCCGATCCAAATAGCGAGTCGTCGGGACGGCCATTTCCATTGATATCGTAATAAAAAAGCTGTCCCACATGATTTGTGACAATATCGAGAATGACTTTTATATCGCGCTCATGGGCCTCATCGACCATCCGACGAAGAGTTGCGAGATCTCCAAAGTGAGGATTCGGTGAGAGAAAATCCTGCGCCCAATAGCCGTGATAACCATCGACCCCGGCATCGGTGTCCACGTTCTTGACCACCGGCGAGATCCAGATGGCCGTAACGCCCAACTCTTCGAGATAATCGAGTTTGTCGATGGTCCCCTGCCAATCCCCACCCTGATAACGGGCCATGGCTCCCGGCTTGACCCGATAGTCGTTGTTGGGATCGCCGTTGGCGAAGCGGTCGGTCATGATCTGGTAGATGACCTCGTCGCGCCAATCATCGACATGGGTGTCGATGTCGATTTCTTCGTCCAATGGCTGGACGTCGCGACAACTGGGCGCCAGCAGGAGGAGGACCAATACCCCCACCAGCAGTCTCGAAGCTGAAAAACGGCCCGACAAACCACCGCCAAAGAAGCTACGAAGCCGACAAAGCGTAGACTCCAAACCATTCATCATTGACCCCATTCGATATGAAAGATGTGAACGCCGTAGGGGCCGAGCTGAAGGGGAATGCCATCGGTGTCTAGCCGTTGAGCGTCGACCTCAATCGTGGCGGCGTCATCGTCGAGTGCGTCTGCCAACTCGAGTTGTGCAACCTGAGAAAACCCGGCAAATTGGGCCGCTTCCTCGGGAATTTGCAGGTCAAATTGGTGGGATTGATCACTAAAATTGGCGACCACAAGCCATGCGACGTCATAGGTCGAGTCGTAGCGCAGAAAGCTGTACAGCCATTGGCCGCCGGTATATCCGGAAAGTGGTTGGTTCATCGACTGCAGCGAGTAGAAATTACCGGTGGCGATACCGGGTTTCTGGACGACGCGGAGCAGACGCCGATACCAATCGCGCAGCTCGCGCCGGTCGTCGTCGAGCCCTCCGCCATCAAAGCGGTAGTCGTTGACCCATTGTGCCATCCGGGGCATCGTCCAGTAGTCGAAAATCGTGGTGCGACCGTCTTCGGCGGAAAACCCGGCGTCACCGGCGCCCTCCTCGCCAACCTCCTGACCGTTATAAAACAGAATCGGACCGTCGCCGAGGGTATAGAGAACTGCGGCGGCCGGCTTTCCGGCCTCGAAGCCACCGAAGCCACTGCCATGAGAGTCCGACCCTTCGACGACGGGAGAGGCAATGCGACGCTCGTCGTGGTTTTCGGCAAAGCGAATCATATTCGAAAACAGGTAATCCGTCGGCAACTCGTCGTCGATGTCATTGGCCCAACTGCCACAACAATAGATTCCCTTGAGCCGATGGTAGGTCTCGGCATCGTAGATGGAGTCGAACCCGACACTGACCATATTGGCGAAGGAATACCCCGGAGGAGCGGCGTCGCTGTGATAGGCTTCAGCGATGAACATGACCTCCGGATCCCGTTCGCGGGCCCTGTCGATGAGATATTGCCAGGCTTCGATTGGGACGAGATGGGCGAAATCGCACCGGAAGCCATCGACGCCCATTTCTTGCCAGTAGGCCAGCACCTGGTCCATCTTTTTCCAGGTATCCGGCGTCGGATCGTAATGCGTTTCTCCGGTGGTAAAATCGTAGCCGTAGTTGAGCTTTACCGTCTCATACCAATCGTGGACGCTGACATCTGCGCTGGTGACGTCATTGCCGGTGACTTTGGGGATATCACCGGGTGGGTCGCCGGTGTTGTCTTCGCGATAATAGGTCCCGTTGGCGCCTGCGGGCCTGGGCCAATGCTCCGGTTCTGGAATCGACAGCACCTGGCCGGGAGGATCGACGAGATAAAAATAATTATTCTGGGGATCGAAGAAGACGTCCGTGTCGTCGTCGGCGCCGAAATCGAGCTCCGGTTTGACCGTCGACGCATAGCTGCGCGCGACGTGATTGGGGACGAAATCGATGAGGACCTTCATGTCGGCATCGTGGATGCGTCCCACCAGATCTTCAAACTCCTGGAGGCGATTTTCCGGGTTGAGCGCATAGTCGGGGCTTACGTCGAAATAGTCGCGCACAGCGTAATAACTGCCGGCCCTTCCCTTGAGAATATCGGGATTATCGGCTGGCTCACCGATATGAGAGTAATCGGTATAAGTCGCCTGCTGGAGAATGCCGGTCAGCCATATATGGGTCGAACCCAGATCGCGGATCTCCTCGATGGCCCTGTCGTCGATATGGGCGAATTTGCCGACACCGTTGGTGACGATGTCGCCGTTCCACTCATTGCTCCCCTTCGTATTGCCGAAGACACGCACCGCCAGTTGGTAGACCACCGGCCGTATTCGGTCTTCGGCGGCCGGTGGTGTCTCGCCGGCCGGCGACTCCTCTTCCCCGCTGCATCCCGCGCTCACTGCCACAGCGAATGCCATTGCTACCGTCAGCCCGACGAGCCGGCGCAATGAAAACGAGGAGCCGATGGCGGTCTGAAGACGAGATTTCAATAGGTCGAAGAGTTGAACCACCATTCTGCTCCGAGGCTAATGACATGTTCGACGGAACCGGGTCTGCGTTCGTCACCAACGGGGAAGGTGCGTTGAGCGTCTTCGTTGGAGAAAGCCACCGTATAGCCCAGTCGGATCTGAGGGCGCTCATAATTGCCTCGACCGAGACTCAGGATCTCCAAAACGCTCAACTGCCAGACCGCTGGCTCGTGGTGCGCACCGGTCTCCGGGTTCACCGCAAACGGGTAGCGATGTTGATAGCTGATTTCGAGGCCCTGGTGGAAATGGTCAGTGACAAATAGGACCGGACGGACCACCGCTGTGGCCTCCAACCCTTCGTCGAGCCCATCGACTTCGGGATGAGGATTTGTAAAACGACTCAGATGAGTACCGGCCATGACACCGACGCGGTGGCTCTCCCAATTTCCCGAAAGAGCCGTCGACAATCGCTGTGCTCCCGTCGCGGTCCCATCCTGTGCCGTCACGTGCGGAATGCCGAGTTCGCCATACGCGGCAAGTCCCCGTGCCAGTCGAAAAAAGAGGTTGAGATGGTTGGCCGTGCCCGATTCGAAGAGTCCCAACTGCGTTCCCAGCACCCAGCCCCGATCGGCGGGCAAGGTCTCGAGGACGTCCGCGAACGGCTCGGTCGGTGTTTGATTGTCCAAAAACTGGGCGGGAACCCGTTGGCCATCGGGTAGGCGATGAAATTCTCCATAGGCCACCGCCTTGGCCCCCAGATCACCGACGAGGTCGTCCATGACGTACTCCAGACGACCGGAACTGAGAAAGCGCTGGCGATCCAAAACCACCTGGGAAGTGGCCCCGATAGGCTGTGCGGGACGATCGACGGCCTGCCACTGAAAGGGATGATCCAAGCGATTGACGCCGGCATGGACACGGGCCTCCAATCCACCGACTCGATAACTGGCACCGCCACCGACGGTGTTCAACTCGTCGAGCGGCCAGGTGTCGAGTAGATAGACGTCATCGCCTCGATACATCCGGGAACCAACCCAGAGGTCGAGCCCGTCGAGGGTCTCGGAGATTCCACCGAATTCGGCGTAGAGATTGCGCACCGCCAGGGACTGATCGGCAAAATCTCCATCGTAGTGAGCGAAGGGCCCAAAAAGCGCCAGGGTAAATACCACGCTGGACTCCAGTCCCCCTTCGCGCTCCATGTGATACAGAAAATCGAGCTCCACATAATCTTGTTGCAATAGCCGCGGGCCCGGATGGACGATCCGCGGTGCCGATGACCGATTGCCTCCCGGATCGAGTTCGAACTGCGTGCGCCCATAGGATCCGAAGACAAACTCGCCGTCGAACTCCGAGTTCATGTCATCGTCGGGCGTAACGATGTCTTCCGCATCACCATCTTCCGTCGACTCAACAGGAGCGGACTTTTCCCCGGCGATGGCGATCGAGGAAGAGATACCACTCATCATCCAAATGGTTCCCACCAATAACGAGGAGAGAAATTTCACAAGACTGCCATGTGATGACAAATCATCAAGCTCGAAAGCTACCGAAACCACAATATTGGCGCGAACATACTGTAGCAATTCAGTCGTAGCAAGCAGGCAGATGGGGGTGGGATAGGTGAGTGTTCAGCGGGCCGGAGCGGTCAGTTGGAATCCTCTGCCCCCTCAACCCAAATCCCAATTTGGTGAACCGCTCCCAAAAACAACAGAACTCCGTCTCGTCTCAGTGGAGTTTCCGGACTATACAGCGTAGGCGATCACCATTATGAAAGTGGGACAGCATCCACAATAGTGTGACTCGTCAGCGTAAAGGAGATTGTCGATGGTCGACACCAGGTCAGATGATTATTCGAAGGCTCACCGCCATTTTGCGCCGAGTTGTTTTAATAAGACATGGGAATTACTGGACCAATTCGATGGGGAGACGGTGGGTAAACACGCCGACGAACTCGTCGCCACCGCCGTGGCATCTCTATGGCACTGGATGCAACGCGAGGACGTTACAGAAAGGAATCTTTCCGTCGGTACCTGGTTGTTGGCACGGGTGTACGCCACCGTTGAACGCCACGACGAAGCAATCTACTGGGGAAAACGCTCCCTGGCGCTCGCCGGAGAGGCCGGTTCGGCACCGTTTTATGTCGGTTATGCCCACGAGGCCCTGGCACGGGCCTACCAATCCCTCGATGCACAGCGAGCACAGAAGCATCTGGCGACGGCGCACGCGCTGGCCGAGGAGGTCGAAAACGAGGAAAATAGGCAGCTCCTCCTAGAGGATCTGCAACAACTACAATCCCAGCCGGCCTAGACCAAGAGAACGGAGTCGTTCGAATTGCTCACCCGCCCGCTACAATGGATCTACGCAACGTCGAGACGGCGCACTGCGCTGCATCTCTTTCTTTCGGCGCTGACCTTGTTGGTGGGAAGTCTTATTTACATTTTATATCGACCGGGCAATCTCTTGGTCTTTGAGTGGAGCTCGTTCGTGGGTCTCGAGGAGGTCGTTCTCGCCCTTCAAGAGTCTTCCGTAGTGTTGGCCTTCGATCCGCCCGGGTGGGTCCTGTATAGCCTCCCGGACATGCTGTGGGTCGTCTCATTCGGGCACGCGATCTACGCTGTTTTGACCGGAGCCGACGTCGGGTTAAAGGCTTTTCTCGGCGCCGCGACGATCATCGGTACAATGGCACTCGGCAGTGAAGTAGGTCAGGCTTTCGGGGTTGTGCCGGGCACGTTTGACTGGTGGGATATGCTGCTATACCTTGGCGGCATTCTATGGCTTTTTGGTTTTGCGATACTGGAGGTCAAATCTACCTCTAAAACCCGCGGAATCTGCATCTGAATCTATGAAAACCACCTCTGGACCTACTTCATACAAGGCAGAACTCCCATGAATAAAACCCGCTATTTAGTCCTCTTCATCGTGACATCTCTATTCCTTTTCTTTGCCGCGGGAAGCATCGATCTCGACGAATTTGATGATGAATTCGAAGCAGCCCTACAAGAGGCCGCCGAAGAGGAGTTAGCCGCCGGTGCGGTAGAGAGCGATCGAGAGCCCGCCAATATCGGCGAGGCAGTCGATATGGGCGACTCGGTCTGGACTGTGCTCGCCGTCGAAGATCGGGGAAGCGAGCTTGAGAGCCCCAATGAATATATCGACAGTCGGGAAACCGAAGGAACCCATGTCTGGGTGAAAGTAAAGGTCGAGAATAACTCCAACGACCAGCAGCGCCTCTTCGAGACACCTACTATCCGAGACGCCGACGGCCGAAACTTCAGCCAGGTCGACACCCAGACCATCTACCTTGAGGAAGGTGTCGATACGATGATTGCCGAACCCATTCCGGCCGGGATGTCCAAGGAGTTCGAGGCGATCTATGAGGTCGCTCCCGGAGCCGAAGATCTGCAGTTCATGGCCCGAGATTTCGCGATCATGGATACCAGCTACGCACCCATCGATCTCGATCTATAATCCACCGGATCGACCGATAAAACTCGGCCACATCGGAGTCATCGGCTCCCGTGTGGCCGAGTCAGCATTCGCTTGATGATGTAACCGGCACGGCCCAATCGCCGTGCCATTACTATTTGGGTTGTACGGCACCGGGCTTAATCCCATCAGAGTACAAACGAATTTCGTGAACTCGATGACCTCACTTCGACATTCGCTTTTCGTAGCCCTCGGAGGAGCAGCCGGTACACTCATTCGCCACCTGCTCAATATCTGGACGTTTACCCCGGCCTTTCCGGTTGGAACAGTGATCGAAAATATCACCGGTGCCTTTTTGCTGGGCATCGTGACCGGATGGTTGTCAACGATCAAGAACTCACCAGAATGGGTCCAAAAAGGCGTGGGTGTCGGGTTTTGCGGCGGCTATACGACGACGTCGACCTTTGCGGCAGATACCTTCATCCTAACTATGTACCAAACGCCGGCCTGGGCTGCTTTCTACGTCACCCTTTCACTGGCCATGGGACTCTTCACCGCCTGGAGTGGCATCGGTCTCGGGAAGGCTCTCGGCGAAAGACGAGCGGTGTCGAGATGAGTATCTCCGAACTCGCACTGGTCTGCATCGGCGGCGCCCTCGGTGCCGTTCTACGCTTTTGGGCGATCCGCATCGGCGCCTTGGCGACGAATAAATGGCGATTTCCCCTGCCCACACTCTTCGTCAATCTCACCGGCAGTGCCCTTCTGGGCATTCTATTTGGTGTCACCAATCCGGATCCCAGCGCTCTACTCGATGCACCGGTACTTCTATTTGCAGGAGTCGGATTTTGCGGTTCTTACACCACGTTTTCCAGTTTCTGCACCGAAACGGTAGCCCTGGTTCCGCACCATCGCGGCCTCGCAATTACCAACGTCATCCTAACAATCGTGGGCTGCGTCGCCGCCTTCTCGTGCCCCTTTATAACGCTTCAGTAATCCACGGCGAGCGCCCAACGGAGTCACGCGAATAAAAAAGTCCCTTCGGCGTCGCCACCGAAGGGATCGTTGTCACTCGTCAATCAGAAATTTTCACCAACTCTTAGAAACGCCGGGCTCCAGGACGACGACGTCGATGTCTTCATCGCCGAGCTCGTCGAGTTCTTCTTCCAGTTCGTCCGGTGTTCCAGTCAATAATGGGAAGGTGCCGTAGTGGCAGGGAATGACTTCATCGACACCCACCAGATCAGCGGCGAAGGCGGCCTGCTGCGGATCCATGGTGAAGTGATCGCCGATGGGAAGGATGGCCACCGTCGGATCGTATAACTCCCCGATCCACTCCATATCCCCGAATAAGCAGGTGTCGCCGGCGATATAGAGCGCGTCACCGGTGGAAAAGGTGATGACGAATCCCGCCGGCTCGCCGAGGTAGACCAGCTCTTCGTCCTCGGTGGTGAACGACGAAGAGTGATGGGCATTGGTCATCGAGACATCGACGTCAATCCCATGCTCGTCGAGGGAAACCGTTCCTCCCTTATTCATACCGACCAATTTATCTGCGTCGACGCCCTCGAACCCGAGCCACGTCGTCAGATCGAAAATGCCCACAATGGGACCATCACAGCGATCCGCTATATCGAAGACGTCGCCGATATGATCGTTGTGCCCATGGGTCATCAATATGGCGTCCGGCGAAACATCGCTAAATTCATCGGGACAACTGGGATTGCTCGCCACCCAGGGATCGACGAGCAACTCCTTTCCCTCCGGAGTCTGAATCAAAAACGTCGAGTGACCAAGCCAGGTAATTTCTACTCCATCGAGTGCCATGTGTTCCTCCATTTATACAGGGATTTATTTCAAGGACCTTCGAAATCTGAAAACAACGATGTGAAATCAACGCCAGAGCACTTGGATGGGGACGCCTAACCAGGCGGCCAATCCATGCGCACATGGGAAATACCAACGATATCGAAATTGGATCCATTTCGCCGCCACCCGAGTGACTCATACCACGACTCGAGGTGGCATTGAGCGTGTAATTTTGCCGAACGGGGACCTAAAAACTCACCTACGGCGCGCATCATCCGGCTCCCGAGCCCCACCCCGCGGTGAGATTCCGCAACGGCGACCCGCCCCACTTTGATGGGATCGCGTTGCAGCAGAATTCGCGTCGTTCCGACCAGGACATCGTCATCCCACATCAATACGTGATGTGCCTGCGGATCGAGCCCATCGACCTCCGGTTCTTCGGTGATTTCCTGTTCGACGACGAATACGCGGCTCCGAAGTGCCAGAAGGTCGTGCAAATCGATGCGCGACAATTCTTCAAATGCCCGGATCTCGAGCCGAATCTTCATCGGATCTTCTCCACATCACCGCGAAGCCGCAGCATCCGGTTGTTCATCCGGGTGTGAAACCTGAAAGGCGCGATGATCAAAGCAGGCCTCTTCGATGGCCAAAAGCCTCTTTAGCTCGGCCAACTCGACGTCAAAACGACGTGCGTTATACAATTGCGGAATCAAACAAGCATCGGCCATGGTGGGACGATCTCCCACCGAGAATGGACCATCCTCATCGGCCACTGACTGCTCATAGGCAAGCAATCCCCGGCGAATCCAGTCCGCGCACCATCGGCGGGCATCGATATCGGACTCCGCCTTGAGCTTTTGAATGACCGCCAGGTTTTGGAGGGGCTGAATCCCGGAGTTGACGAGCTCCGCCAATTGCCGAATCCGCCCTCGCCGAGCCTGTGATTCGGCCAAAAACGACGGCGAGGGATGGGCTTCTTCCAGGTATTCCAGGATCGCCATCGACTGCGCAAGCCGATGCACCTGCCCGTCTTCCTCCCACTGCAAAAGGGGAACCTGGCGCATCGGATTCATGGCCCGATACTCCTCGCTATGTTGTTGTCCCCCATCGTCGACCAGATGAATCGGCACGTAGGTATAATCGATCTCTTTAATGGCGAGACCGATACGCACGCGCCAACTCGACGAACTGCGCCAATATCCGTACAGCTTCATCGCCGTCCTCTGTCGCGGTACACAGCCAGGTCGGGCCCCGCCGACCCGGCCGCGTGAATAATCTCAATTATCGACCTCTACCACGGTCTGATCGATGGTCCCGAAGATATTCTTCCCATCGGCATCTTCCATCTCGATTTGGATCTTGTCTCCGAAAGACATAAACGGAGTCTTGAACTCTCCGGTTTCGATCTTTTCGATCATCCGTTTTTCAGCAAGGCACGACGAGCCCTTGGACTGGTCTTCGTTGGAAATGGTCCCACTTCCCAGAATCGTCCCCGCAGTAAATGAGCGGGTCATGCAGATATGTTCGACCAGATCGAAGAATGAAAAATGCATCTCCGGACCGGCGTCGGGCTCCCCAAAGGTCTCTCCGTTGTACACGCTGCGAAGGGGCAGGTGGACACGGCCGTCTTTCCATGCATCGCCCAATTCGTCGGGTGTCACCGCAAAAGGAGCAAATGCAGTCGCCGGCTTGGACTGGAAGAAGCCAAAGGATTTGGCCAACTCCGAGGGAATCAAATTTCGAAACGTCACGTCGTTTAGTACGACGATGAGCTTGATATAATCGGCGGCCTCCTCGGCCGTAGTACCTCGTGGTGTATCGCCCATGACGACGGCCAATTCAGCCTCGAAATCACATCCCCACTCCAGATTCGGGACCTCGATGTCGTCGGTGGGCCCGAGCAAAATACCGGAGCCACCCTGATAGACCAGAGCATCCGTTTCGAGCGTCTCCGGTGGTTCGGCATCACGGGCCTTACGGACCAGAACGATATGATTGATATATGCCGAGCCATCGATCCACTCGTAGGCCCGCGGGAGCGGAGCCTGTAACTGATCGATATCCACGGGCGTCCCCTCCCGGGTTCCCGCCTCTAGCTCAGAGGAAATTTCATGTAGATGGGATTGGACTTCATCCCATCGATCGAGGGCGTCCTGCATCGTGGCCGCCACGTCGCCGGCCTTCGCATACACCTCGTTATCCCCTCGTACTACAACCAGTGTTCCATCGCGCGAACCATCACGTAATGTCGCAAGCTTCATTGAACCTCCTCCATCCAGTTTTATCGTTGACTTCGAATCGCTACCAATTGACGGACCTAACATCTAGTGTTGGGTACTACGGCTGTCAATCCCCCAGACCAGAGCAAAACGAGCGCCTTCTCCAGATGAGAAGGCGCTCGTAGTGATTTTGCGAGATTCCCGGGGGCACTCCCCCGGAAAGCTCGCGACAATCTAGTGGTCCCGTTTATAGGGGACCCGATTATCCTTCTTCTTCTTCTTCCTCAGTGACACTGAGAAAGACGTTGATCGCGGCGTCTCCAAATTCGCAGAAGCTGCCACCACCAAAGAAGTCCGTTCCACAGTATTGCTCGACCTGCAGAATGAAGGTGCCGTCTTCTTCGACCTCATATACGAGGGCACCGTTCCAATAGGAACCATCTTCACTGTCCTTTTGCTCCATGAGCAAGGAACCAGTGGCCAACTCTTCGCCATCGTCATCGTGGAGCGAAAGCTGGGTTTCTAGGTCGAGAGCATTGTCTGTGGCGACGACGATAAAGTCCCCTTCTTCGGCGTCGAACTCAAAGTAGTAGATCTCGGGTTCGAGTTCTTCATCCTCTTCGGCTTCGCGCTCTTCGAATTCACCGGTGATGGTGGTCGGAAGCTCCACTACGGCTGCCTCATCGGCCTCCTCGTTGTCATCGATGAGATCGCTATCGCCATACTCCGGAGCATCCGTATCGAAGCTCAACAGACGGGCGTCGGGAGCGAAGGAATCATCTCCGCGAAAGAAGGAATCGCGAAAAAGGAAACCGACCTCTTCACCGAGACCCCAGAAATAACTACCGCCGGATTGCACAGCGGCAGTGGTGTCGCTATTTGCTCGTGCCCATCCCGGAAGCAGGTCCACTTCTTCGAGGTCGTCGTCTTCGTCGACATCCGGTGTGGTACCGGGATCGAGCCACAACAGATAATCTTCATCCACCGTGATATCGATCAACTCGATATCTCCTGGTTCCTCAATACTGAGCACGAGTTCATCGCCGGCGTCCACCGACTGTGCTTCCACATCGGAAGCAGTCAATTCCACGCTGTAACCGTAGTCTTCCCCACCGTAGAATTCGTCCTCTTCGGTAAAGTGTCGATGGTCGGTGACTTCGATGGAAAAGGTGGTGTCCTCGGCGTCCTCATGGACTCCGAGTGTGATGCCAGCCACGCCGTCTTTGGACAATACGGTGGTCGGAAATACGAAAAACTGATCTTCGCCAGCATCGGCGGTGACCTGCATTCCCGGCTTGAGTTCATCGTCGCCTTCGACGGTCAACAACTTGTATTCGCCGGCATCGACAGAGACTGTGAAGTAATCGGAGTGATACGAGCCGTCGCGCTCCTGGATCATTCCGTCAAATGTTGTCTCACCATCGAGACTCAACTCCGCGGGGTTCTCCGCTGAGGTATCGAGCAACGCACTGACGATCTCATACTCAGCGTTGCTGGCGTTGATATACATGTCCATGACGACCCAATAGGTTTCGCCTTCCTCGGCATCGAAGCTCAGGCGGGGGTCAAAATTCTCGTCGGATTGCGATTCACTGTCGACGACCAATTCACCGGCATCGGCATCCCAGATGTACAGCCAGGAGTCGAGATCGCTTTCCACGGGCTCGCGCAGGGCGAAGACTTCGAGTTCCACGCTCTGCGAATCCTCCACGGAGATTTCGAAACCGTCGAGTTGACCGTCATTGAGGTCGTTGCCATCCGTGGTCCCCGGCAATTCGAGTTCGCCATCGGTATCAAGGGTGCGGCTCTCGGTTTGAGCTATGAACCCGTGATCATCTCCGCCATCAGCAATAGCGATAAGCGTATGAGTGCCGCTGGTGGTGGCGAAGAATTCGCGCTCCTCGTGCTCCGCCGGAGTAAAGAGGCGCGCCAACGGAGGCTGAACTCCCTCTGGAGCCGGCTCCTGAAGAGCGAAAAGCATGGTGGAGTCTGAATCTTGGCTGGGGTCGATGCCCTCCTCAAAGTCGACGATCGAGAGTGCGAGCACCTCACCGGCGTTCAGATCGATACTGAAGTAATGCAAGTTGTCTTCTTCTTCGCCGGCCGGCTCGAACCGTCCGCCGAAGCTCTCACCGATCGCGAGGGAGGTCGGATCCTCGGCATTGCCCTCTTCCGATCCAATCCAGACATCGGCGGCGTCCGAGAAGTCATCACCCGGGTCCTGATTCGGGTCCTGATTCGGGTCCTGATTCGGGTCCTGGTTCGGGTCCTGGTTCGGGTCCTGGTTCGGGTCCTGGTTCGGGTCCTGGTTCGGGTCCTGGTTCGGAT
>SKPJ01000429.1 GCA_007119595.1 Myxococcales bacterium | reverse complement strand
GATGGTGGTCGTATTGCCAGAACGCCGCGACGGTCTCAGAGAGCTCGAGCAACAACTGGACGCGGCCACGTTGGATCGATGGATGGGACAAATGACGCGCACCGAGGTAATCCTCGGCATGCCTCGCTTTACCATTGATGGTGACACGATTTCGCTCGTCGAAGCCTTTGCCGATATGGGCGTCGAACGGCTATTTGGAGACGCCGATTTGAGTGGAATCGTCGAGGAGTCGGTATTCGTCGATTCCATCCACCACAAAGCCTTCGTGGAGGTCGACGAAGAGGGCACGGAGGCCGCGGCTGCCACAGCCGTGGCAGCCACCCGTGGGATGCCGGCACCAAAGCCGGAGTTTCGGGCTGATCGACCCTTTTTGTTTATGATTCGCGACAGGACTACGGGAATGATCCTCTTTCTGGGGCGAGTAAACGATCCATGATCTGAGGAGCTTTTGTAACCGAGTTGTCGGGGAATTCCCTGAACGTGTAGTTCGAGTACAACCGCAGCGAAACCTCTGAACCGAAGAGGGCATACACCATCGAGTTTCGATGAGGACGTTCAGCGTCTGGCCACGGTGCGCGCACAACATCGACAAGTGACGCTGCGAGTCGATGCCAATGGAGCGTGGAATGCCGATGAGATGGGCACAGGTTAGATGGGCACAGGTTTGGAGCCGCAGCGCTTTCCCAATCCAAAAACAATGAGGTATAAGTGGGATGCCCCTTCTCAGTGGATTCAATATCCCACACAGCTAAGAAGTCATGAATACCCACATCGAGCTCGGCCCTTTCTTGATAAAGGAGAAGATCGGTGAAGGGGGAATGGGCTCCGTTTGGAGTGCCACGCACGTTGAGACGGGAGTGCCGGTGGCGATCAAGGTCATCCGGGGCGCAACCGAAGACAGCGCTCGGTCCCCGTTTCGAAAAGAGGTACAGGCTCACGCCGCGCTGAGCCATCCGGGCATTGTCTATCTCTTCGACTACGGCCAGATCGATGAATCGGCCGCCATTGCCGAGGGATTGCAAAAGGGAAGTCCCTACGTGGCCATGGAGTTCGCCACGGACGGGACTGTTTATGATGCCATGCCGGTCGACGATTGGTCGACGGCCCGCGCCATCCTGGTCCAGACCCTGGACGCCCTGGCCTATGCCCACGCCCGAGGCGTCATCCACCGCGACCTAAAGCCCGAAAATCTGTTGTGTTTCGGCGACACCGATGGCTCCACCAAAATAAAACTCGCCGACTTCGGCATCGCTCACGCCCTGGGTAGGGAACACGAGACGGAGGTCGAGGAGTTGCAGCTCGCCGCCGGCACTCCTCGCTACAGTTCACCAGAACAGCTCCGTGGCCACTGGCGAGAATACGGGCCGTGGACCGATCTATACGCCCTGGGCTGCATGGCCTTTGAGCTCGTCTGCGGCCGCCCGCCCTTTACTGGAAAAACCGGCCTGGCGGTGGCCATGAAACACTTCGCCAAAGCAAGACCTCCTCTTCAGCCGCGCTTCGCCGTCCCCGACGAACTCCAGGACTGGATCCACCGGGCGATGGCCATCGAGCCGGCACTACGATTTCGGCGAGCCGCCGACGCTCTGTGGGTATTGCCCGGCGACAGTGGCGACCACATCGTTGAGAAAGCCGCAGATGTCGATGAATCCATCGATCCGGCTCGCCCCTTTTTGCGGACATCGACACTTATCACCCCTCCCCCGTCTTTATTCGACGACAATGGTATACCGGCGATGACGGAATCGCCGAACGCAGATAGCGCTTCCAGCCTATCCAGTATCACCACATTGTCCCGAATGAAGTCTGAAACATCGACGACGAAGTCCCACGTCGGCGAGCCAAGCGATAAGGCGCGGCCAGATTTCGTCGACCTTCGACCTCCACTGCCTGAGCGATGGCGTCCCGAGGACAGCGATCCTCTGCCCGCTCCACTGATCGGTGCCGGACTGGGGCTTTTCGGTCTGCGCGAGCCGCCGTTCGTCAATCGGCGCCACGAATGCCACCATACGTGGGCGGCGCTTCGACAGGTCGTCGACACCGGATCTCCGCAATTGGTACTGCTCCGAGGTGAAGCAGGCACCGGAAAGAGCAAGCTCGCTGAATGGTTGAGCACCCGGGCCCACGAAGTGGGGGCAGCGACGGTACTGCGTGTCGTCCACAGCCACTCCGGTGGCCCCACCGACGGACTTCGCGCCGCATTTGAGCAGGCATTTCGCACGGTAAAAATGTCCCGCGGCGAGGTCCACGAACATCTCTTAGAAAAGCTGGCCCAGCTCTCGGCAGATAACGGTGACGCTGGCACTGTAGAACGGGATGCCCGCGCCCTCACCGAGGTTTTGCGCCCCACCGGTGAAGATGCCGTAGAAGTCGAGGGACCGCGATACCGCTTCTCCAACGCCACTCACCGCCACACCTTTGCGATTCGGATTCTGAGACTCCTCGCCACCGATCGCCCCCTTCTTTTGTGGCTTGATGACCTGCAGTGGGGCTCGGAAACGTTCGGGATGTTGGAATACCTCGCCGAGACATCGAGCGAACTCCCGGCGATGCTTCTGGTGGCCACGATCCGAAGCGACGTAGTGGCCGGGCGGTCTCGTCTCCGAGAGCGACTCGAGGCTCTGGAGGACGCCGATTGGTGTCGAAGCCTCACCGTCGACGCCCTCGACCGGCCGCACCAACGCGAACTGCTGGAGGGATTGCTTCCCCTACAAGAAGAACTCGCCGAAAGCCTCGCCAGGCGCACCGAAGGCCATCCTCTATTCGCCATGCAACTGCTCAGCCACTGGATCGATCGCGGGGATATCGTCAGTAGCCCACAGGGGTTTCGAATCCCGGACGGACGAGATGTCGAACTTCCGCAGGATATCCACGAGTTGTGGATGGAGCGCATCACGCAGCTAACCCAACAATACCCGGCGCAAGTACAGTCCGATCTCATCGAAGCACTGGAATTGGCGGCGGCCCTCGGCCGGGAGGTCGTCGCCGGGGAATGGCGGGGCCTGCTGATTGAGGCCGGTATCGACGCCCCCGCCGATCTCGTCGCACACCTCGTCGCGCGGGGACTTGGGCAGCGCACAGTCGAGGGATGGTACTTCGCCCATGGCATGCTCAGAGAATCGCTGCACCGACACGCAGAAACACAGAATCGATGGCGGCGACACCATCGCCGATGTGCCCGGTTGTTGCAAAACCGGGACAACGAGCGCAGATCAGTGGCTCCGCGCATCGCCCGACATCTTCTGGTGGCCGAAGAATACGAAGAGGCCCTCGATCCACTGCTGGATGCCGTGCGACATTGCCGCATCACCCACGATATCGAGGAGGGCCACCGATTTTACGAGTCCTACCGCGACGCCGTGCAACAGCTTGGAATCGACGACGACCGCCGGGCCGTGACCGGTCAACTGGAGTACGCCACGCTCTATCAGCGAGAAATGCGCCTCCAGGAGGCCGAAGAAGTCCTCCATCAATGCCACGAGACCTGCCGACGCCAGGGCTGGAACGAGTTGCTGGCAAAGACTCTACTTAGCCGCGCAATTAACGCTCGATCGAGAAGTCATCTCGACGAGGCGGAGAAGTACGCTCGAACGGCGCTTAGTCTGTACCGGCAACTCGAAGATCCGGAGGGAATCAGCCTGTCCCTGAAGAGCCTGGGCTCGGTATACCGGTGGAAGAGCGAGTTCGAGAGCGCACATCGCTATCTGGAACAGGCAGAACGACAGCTTCGAGATATGGACAGACCCCATGAATACGCGGGATGCCTATTTTATCTGGCCGAGATCAACGTGGGATTGAAGAATTTTGATCAGGCCGCAGACTATGCAAGTCGAGCTCGAAGTCTCTATGAAGAATTGGGAGACCTCAGGACCGTCGCCTATTGCCTCAATAGTCTTGGCGAGTGCAATCGCTTCCGCGGCCAACTCGACCGGGCGGCCCGGTATTACGAGGAGGCCATCAAGCTCGGCGGGCGCCTGGGCAGGGATCGCGATGTGGCGACCCATTTCAACGTCGGCGTCGTCCACATGATGCGCGACGACTTTCGGCGCGCCCTTCCATTCCTCGATGAGGCGCTTCGCAGAGCCAAGCTGGAAGACCGACCGGGCTTCCTCGCTATCGGACATGTGGGAATGCTGGCGTGTATGGCCGGACTGGGCCGCTTTGGAGACTTCGACGACCACCTTTGTCAGGTGGAGTCCAATCTGGAACGCACCACCATGGCCATCCGAGACATCCCGCTGACCTGTGAGATCGCCGCCGACAAGGCGGCCGAGGCTGGACATCCCGAACGAGCGCGACGGGCGTTGGAACTCGCCATGCGACAGTGGGCGGCCATGGAGAACGAACAGCAACTGGAAGCGGTTAACAAGAAGCTCCAGATGTTGTGATGTGCAAATCCCGGATTTTTCAGCTCGCGCCGTTACATACCGACGCGACCGACAAAGAGGTTGACCACACCAAACGTCAATGGGTGTACCGTCACGTCTTCCAGACCCGCTTCTTCCATCATGGTGGCAAATTCTTCGGCCGGAGGAAAAGCGGCGATGGACTCCTGCAGGTATTTGTATTGCTCGCTTCCGGACAACAGGGCTCCAACGCGAGGCACGACCTGGTGGACATAGAGCCGGCTCATGCCGGCCATGACCCCTTTGCGGGGTTCGCTCAACTCCAGAATCGCCACTTTTCCGCCGGAACGGACCACGCGGGACATCTCCCGCAATCCCTGCAAACGATCCGGAAAATTTCGAATCCCAAAGGCGATGGCGCAATGGTCAAAGTGATCGTCGTCAAAGCGCAGATTTTGACCGTCGCCGAACTCCAGGGTCACGGCGTCCTCCAATCCGGCGCGGCGAACCTTGTCTTCACCGACGGCGATCATCTCCCGGCTCGGATCGACACCGACGACTGTGATCTCCGATCTGGAGCCGGCGATCTCGATGGCGAGATCACCGGTGCCCGTGGCGAGATCGAGAATCACCTCCCCGCCACTTAGCTCCAGCGCCTGCACGGCGCGACGCCGCCACCGTCCGTCGAGTCCAAGCGACAAGATCCGATTCAACAGGTCATAACGGGCGGCGATCTCGTCGAAAAATTCGCCGTCTCCACCCTCTAATTCCTTCGTCGCACCGGAAAACTCTTCTGTGGTCATATTCTCCTCGCCGTACAATATCGCACCTAACCTTCACATAGCCCTACTTCCATGGAATTCGGTACCGTTGCAGCGCATCGAATACAACATTCAATTCAAGAAACGCTGTGCACTAAACGCTGAACGAAGATCCCGGAACCGTCGAAAGCGACGACGGCACAGCGCACATTAAGATATCACAGCAGCCGGCCTCAAATATGGAATCTTCCAGCGACCACCGAAGGTCATCAAAGTCACCAGAGATCCCCTTCCCTTGTGGGGAAGGTGGCCGCGACCGAAGTCTGGGAGCGGTCGGAAGGGGCAACGGGGGACACCAAATCACCATCGAAGTCTCCGTCGAAAATTCGGTGGCCGCGACCGAAGTCTGGGAGCGGTCGGAAGGGGCAACGGGGGACACCAAATCACCATCGAAGTCTCCGTCGAAAATTCGGTGGCTACCACGAAAAACGGTCTGTGCTCAAAACCCTTAATCTGCCAACATCAGGACCAGACGGCCAATAATGTCCTCGTCCTCTCGATCCACCACCGCTTGGAGCCGAAGTCGACCGTCTGCCACCTGCAATTCTTCGATGACAACGCCTGTATCTTGCAGTCGGGCTCGAAGTGATTCAGCGCCGGAGGAGTTTTCGGTTTTGCTCTCCACGATTACGCGGCATTTTCGCCGGGGGAGGCCGGCGTCGGGTTCCAGTCGAAGTTGTATCTCCCTGTCCGCCAACGAGGATTGAAGTCGGAGCGAGAGCCCGGCGCCGGAGAGCGTTCTGGCGCGCCTTCGAATCCCCCGAATCCATTCGCCGAATAAATCCGCCCACTGAGCAGTGACGCGCGGGGGATACACACTATCGACTACGATGAGGGTGCCATCGATCACCTTCACCGACTCGAATTCATCGGTCATATCGGAGATCGCCGTTCGGGCCTGTCGGTTCATCCGTACCCCCTGAACGTGCGTATTCTCCGGGAGTTTCAACGAAATATCTACGTTGTCGGTAGTTTCCTTTTTAACGAATTTGGGGAGAACGAATTTGCGCACTGTGGCCTCGCGCCAGGGAAAGGCGAGTTCAACTCGAGCGCTGATCCGGCAGCGCACTGTGGCCGGGTTGATCGCGTCGGGGTTGAGCTTGCGACCGCCACTGGGCTGCAACTCCATCTCAATTCTGGCGGGCAACCCCGACAGGCGCCCTCCTATTCTGGAGGCAGATAGTGGGTCCTCCGTGGGCCTCGTCTGCAATCCTTCGCTCTCGGCGGCGGATTCCCAGGCCTCAATATAACGCTCGGCGGAAGGGGCATTGGGGCTATCGTCATCATCGCCGTAACTAAAACGGGCTTCCCTCCACATCCTGTGCAATTGCGAGATGGCGGCGATGGCCAAGATGAAGATCCCGATCACGATCCACGTCTCGTCGACGGGCAGGTCACTCATTCCCACACTGTCCCCTTCCGACTTGCGTCATCAAAACCTTCATCATCGATCTGCTCTTCATCTTCATCGGTTCCCTGACTCCAATACTATCGGGTTAACCGCCCTCGGCTGGTTCATTATTCATCGGTTATCGTCGTCGACCGAGCATCGAGACCTGCCAATAAAGTTTATAGTGTACCGTCCACAACCTAGACGATTCACACCATCCAACAGGGTTAACCCACCACATTTCAGGCACTTACACATAGGCATGGCCGTTGCAGCTAGTTACCTCCAGCAAGGAAAGTGCGAGCCTGAAGGGCTCGAAAATATCTGCCGATACTGGAGGCACACCATGACGAAAGCACTCTCGAAAGAACGCGTCGAGTCGCCGGATCGCGGCCTGGCACTGGTCATCCCTCAAACCCCTCTGGCGAGCGCGCTCGCCGGGATCATTTTCACCATTCCATTGGGGTTGATAGCCACGGCGCTGGCGGTCTACGGCTTCGAGCTCTACGGAATCATACTCTTTTGTATTTCTCCATTTTCCGTCGGTGTGGGCTCGACGGTGATATACGGCTATCACAAAACACGCACATTTTTTTCATCTCTGATGGTCGGACAACTGTCCTTGCTCTTGCTGGGCTTGTGCATCTTCTTGCTCGCCATGGAGGGCCTCATCTGTCTGATCATGGCCCTGCCGCTGGCGATGTTTTTGACCTTTTTGGGCTCACTTGTTGGTTGGGCGATGTCGACGCGATTTTTTAGCAACCGGGTGCGGACGAATACTCTGGTGATGCTCGTGGTGGGGCTTCCGCTTTTGATGGGCGCCGAAGACGCCACCTATGACGAGTCCCATCGCATCGAGGTCAGCACGGAGGTCATCGTCGATGCCTCGCCGAAGGTGGTGTGGGAGCATCTGGTGGACGCCGCGGCACTTCCGATGCCAGAGGACACGCTCTTTCAACGCGGCGTCGCCCATCCCACCGATATTCGCCTCGACGGCGATGGGCCTGGAGCCACCCTCGTCGGAAACTTCTCCACCGGCCCCTTCGAGGTCTCCATCGACGAGTGGGACGAGCCGAACAGGCTGACCATGTCGGTCGTCGAGCATCCCCCGACGATGCAGGAATGGTCCATCTACGGCGATATCGATGCCCCCCATATCGTCGGTTATTTCGCCTGCGAATCCGGTGAAATACAGCTCGAAGAGTTGCCCGCTGGGGGCACGAAGCTGACGGGAATCACCCGCTGTCGCCAGGATCTGGGGCCGGCTCCCTACTGGTCGCTGTGGTCGGAGAGAATCATCGACCGGCTTCACCACCACGTACTCGAGGATATCGGACACCGGGCGGAGTCTGCCGATCAGGTCGACCCGTCGGTGGCGGCGTCGGCGATATAATCAGTGGCGTCGAAGCGATTCCAGCCGAGCTCGTAGAGCAGCGGCTGGAGTCCCCCCATGGTCGCGATGATGGCGAGGCAGGTGGGCCACGTCGCGGGGTCATTGACCACGACCGCGGCGACCACCACACCGATGACGATGACAATCGGCCGGACCAGGGTGAGCAGACCGAAGACGGCGATGGAAACATAACTTCGCAGATCGTAGCTCGGCAGTGCGTAGACACAAAAGGTAAAGGCGACACAGGCGGTATAGCCCAGATAGATCACCTTCAGGATCGCCGCAATCTCCTCGAGTGATCCCACTACGGCGCTTGTCTCCGTGGCCATCCACAATGTGCTCATCACGACGATGGCAATAACGACCATCGCCAGATGAGCGAGGCCCACTCCTTTGAGCACAGCCCGCAGATAGTATTTTCGCTTGTCGAGCAGCGGATTGCGGCCAGCGGCGTCGCGATAGCCGACGAATATCCCGTCAATGACGGCCAGGAGATACAGAATCGCAAGAGTCGTCATATCGGCTTCCCGAGCCGGCGGGCATTACTCCCGAGGGCTGTACACCAGGCATCGTCGAGCTCACGGCGAATCCCCACCAGGGCGTGCATGACCCGAAAAACGGGGATCAAGCGCTCGTTGTTGTCAAAGAGACGCACATTGAATTTCTCCTCGGGGTCCCGGGCCGCATCGAGCAAAACGTCCCCCGTATGGGCGCGAATTGCCGAGCAATAGCCGTCGTGGCGACAAAGTGCTTCCTGACAGCGCGCCCGATGAAATAAAAAGGCGCCCACCGGGCTTGCCCAAGAGGGTTGAATATCAAAATGCATAAACGCGAAGGGCTCTTGATAGCGTTGCTCGGCGAAGAAACTTCGAAGCCCATCGCCGCGAAAGTGGTGGATCACGCCGGAGGATAAGAAGACATGCGCCGACTGCTCGAGGGTAAAGGCATTGGCGTGACGAAATTGACACTGTAGCCCCTCCTCCCCGGCGAGACGCCGCGCACCGGTGACCAGCGCCTTATTGAGGTCCACGCCGAGCCACTGGATATCGTCGTCCGGATGAGATCGGGCCAGCCATCGCACCACATATCCGAGCCCGCAGCCCACATCGACGACCCGAATGGGATTTACACCCTGCCTTCTCAATATCTCGACCAATGGCCCCAGTACTTTCCAAATTCGCTCCCCCTGACAGAACTCCTCAGAAAGCCGCTGAATCTCGGCATGCGCCCGAAACAACAGCCTGTCCACTGCGTCCGGATCGAGCACGTCGTCGTCAGCGGGCAATCGCGACGCAATCCGAGCAGCCCAACGCTGTCCGTTGTCCCGAAGGGTGGCCACCACCTGCGAGCGCCGCACGGGCCGACGCTCCAGTGATTCGGCGTCGTAATCCACCACCAGATCTGAAATTTCCCATAATTCGCGCATCAATATTTCCATCAGGGCCAAAACCAGCTCCTCATGGTGCTTCACACATCGGGAGCGCGCAAGAGCATATGAGCGCGGAGGCGCTGCGCACTGAACGCTGAGCACTGAGCGCTGGACGCTGAAGCACTGAGGCACAGATCGCTGAACGCCCAAGCGCGAAAGATTCCGCTAAGTCTTCGCTGATTTCGCGGAGGAAAGCCCCGACCGCCCCCGCCAATCTGCACGCATACCAACAAATTGGGCTATTACCACCGGGGCTCTCACAGGGCTCAGTTCTCCAGCGTCCTTACCGGGATTTAGCGAGCTCTTTCGCGTACAGCGCATCAGCGCCCAGCGACGCCGCGCCTTAGCGTCTCAGCGCTCAACGTGCAGCGATCCCGCGCTCGCTTTGATGCACGGCATGACAACTGTCGCCAAAGTGCCTAATGATGAGTCCTCCGTATTTCTTTTTGGTCCGGTTGTTGAAAGTACAAACCGCGCCTTTTTCGAGGAATGGTTTATGACCGACGCCTCTACCGAATCCTGGTCCCCTGGTGCTCACTGCCCGGCCACGGGAGAGCCCCTCTCCGATATTGACACGACTCCGACCCACGAGGTTGGCGACATCGTCGAACGTGCTCGGAAGGCGGGACGACGTTGGGCATCGAAGCCTCTAAAGGTGCGCCAACGGGCAGTACAAAACTTCGCCGAATCCGTGTTGGATGGAGCCGAAGAGATCGCTGAGATTATCTCCAATGAGACGGGAAAGAGTGTCGATGAAGCACTCCTGAACGAGGTCTCGGGAATCGCCGAATACGCCGGCGCAGCGGTCAAAGAGTCGAACGCCGCATTGAAGCCGACGAAGGTCGCCTTGTCGAAGCTGACCTATCCGGGAAAAAGCGCCACCATCGAGGCCATACCCAGAGGTGTCGTCGGCATCATCGCCCCCTGGAATTACCCGTTTTCCATTTTCTTTAAACCCCTATTCCCGGCGCTGTTGGCGGGCAATGGCGTGGTGCTAAAACCCTCGGAGTATACCCCACGCACCGGCGCCTGGCTCGCCCGGCGATGTTGCGAAGTACTGGGCGACGATCTGGTCGGTGTCGTTCAGGGCGCAGGCGACGCCGGCGAAGCACTGTTGGAATCCGGCATCGACGCCGTGACCTTTACCGGCTCCGTTGAGACCGGAAAAAAGGTAGCGTCCCGAGCCGGCCAATTGCTCATCCCGGCATCGGTAGAACTCGGCGGAAAGGACGCCGCCATCGTGCTCGAAGATTGCGATATGGAGCGAACTCTGGCGGGCATTATTCAGTGGGGTCTCCACAATTGCGGCCAAAATTGCGGGGCCATCGAACGGGTATATGTCCAAAACTCGATTGCCGACGAGTTCGTCGAACGGCTGGGCAGACTCGCCGACGAAATTCGCGTACATCCGGCGGAGTTCAGTGAAATCGGCTCACTCCAAAACCAACAACAACGCTCCATCGTCGAAGAGCATATCGACGACGCCCGCAAAAAAGGCGCCACCATCGTCACTGGCGCACAACAAACCGAGCAGGGGCTGGGCTATTGTCCGACCATCCTCGACCACTGCACCGAGGAGATGACCGTCATGAGCGAGGAGACCTTCGGTCCCATTATCGCCATCGCCCGGGTGGCCGACGCCGAAGAAGCCATCGAGCGAGCCAACGACTCTCAATTTGGGCTCAACGGCTCCATCTGGACCCGCAACATCCACCGAGGCAAAGCACTCGCCCGTCGCCTCGAGGTCGGCATCGCCCTCGTCAACAACCACGCCATCGCCGGCACCATGGCCAATATCCCCTGGACGGGCACCAAAAACAGCGGCACCGGCGTCGCCGCCAGCCGCTTTAGCTATCCCACCTTCGTACGGCGGCGAACGCTCTTCGTCGACAAATCCAAAAAACCCGACCCCTGGTGGTTCCCGGCCAACGAAGACAGCCAACAACTTGCTCGCCGACTCGTGGAATTCTCCCAGGGCTCACTGACGGCGGGACTCAAACTCGCCGGCCTCGCCCGACGACGCGTCAAGGCCATTCAACAATGGGTTCGAGACTCGAGAGATACTAAATAGAAGGCATCCGCCGATCTACCGGCAGCATTCTTCGCTCATATACCCAAGAAATTAGGGGGTCAGACAACTTGGCACAGTGTTGAGGGAAGGTGTCATCGATATCCATACACTATCCTACACCTCACCACACCAAACCACCCAAATGATGCGGTTCTCCGTGCTGGAATATTTGTTGCAGACTGATCTCCCTGCCCCGGGATCATAGATGCCTGGCCAACGCGATTTATTGCACTGAATGAGAAGGAGAGCTCCATGTCGAACACGAAATCCACACGGTCTAACGCGGCATATCGAGCGATAGGTAAGGGATGGCGATCCGCTTTGCAGGCTTTGATCGCCCTATGTGCCGTTGTGTTGTTGATGCTTCCCGCTGCGTCGGCCCAGGCGGAGATCGGGATTGGAAACAACGCCGTCGGCGTCAATGCCCATATTGCAACTCAAGCCTTCGTCGATGCCGTCGACGATCTCGATGCGGGCTGGATTCGTCTTGATGGCAACTGGTGGACATTGGAACCCAGTGCCGGCAATTTTCACTGGGGGCCCCTCGACGATGCGGTCACCCGGTCTCAAGACGCCGGCCTCAACACGCTGATCACCTTTGCCTACACCCCCCAATGGGTGCCCAGTAGCGGCACAGATGGCAACTTTATCAGTAACGTGCCCCATTCGAGCACGGAATGGGAGGATTTTCTCTCGGAGGCCATTCCCCGTTATCGAGCCATGGGAGTGCGTCACTTCAGCGTGTGGAACGAGCCGAATCTGGAGCAATTCTTCAATGGCACGGTCGACGAGTACATCGACACCATCCTGATTCCGGGAGCCGCCGCGATTCGCGACGTCTGCGCCGATTGCGTCGTCGTCGGCCCCCACCTATCTCACTCCGACCGCCAGGTCGACGATTATCTCCGAGACATCTTCGATCAAGCCGGCACCGACATCTTCGACATCATCGCACACCACGGCTACTACGGATTCACCGACTCCGGCTCCAATCTGTGGGACCGACGCTTTGTCAATATCCTCGACGAGCCCTGTGAGATCCCATTTATGGAATGCGCCGATCCCTTGCGAGATGTCCTGGATGAAGTTGGATATACCGGCGAGGTATGGATGGCAGAGACCGGTTATCGAGCCACCCCGGGAGATAGCGAAGACGAGGAGAACCAGGCCGCCTATATTACCCGTGTTCTGGAGGAACAACTGGAGCGAGACTGGTATACCAATACATTTTTCTACGAAATCAACGACTGTGGTCCGGACCAGCCGGAATGTCAGATCGACGGCTTCGGGCTTATGCGCCCCACCAGTGGAACCCACGGAAGTCGCTCCTTTCCCAATGATTTTCGGCTCAAGCCGGCTTTCGATGCTCTGCGAGATTTCATCGCCGACAACTCGGAATTGACCGCCGACCCGGCTCCGTCTGAACCCTCGGCCGAGATCTCGGCATATCAAAACTCCAACATCGTCGTCGACGGCGACCTATCCGATTTCGGCGACATGGGTTGGGATAGTCTGGATACCACCGACTGGGTTGGCATCGACGGCTCCCCCGCCGAGGACGTCGATGTCCACTTCGCCGCCCGCTGGAGTTCAGACGCCCTATATCTCGGCGTGGAGGTCGATCACGACGAGCATCACAACGACTTCTCGGAAGATCAATTATGGCAAGGCGATAGCCTCCAGGTGGCCTTCGACATCGGAGGCGACGGAGGCTTTGAATATGACGACGTCGACGACCACGAATTCGGCTTCGCACTGTCCAACGGCGATGTCGTAGCCCATCGCTTTCATGGGCCGTGGGCGGCGACCGATGATTGGGAGGTCGAGATTCAACGCGTGGGAGAGACCACGATCTACGAGATCGAGTTTTCACCGGAGTCTCTGGGAATGCCGGCGTTTAGCACAGACCAGGAATTCGGCTTTTCCTTTCTCGTCAACGTCACCGACGGATCACAACGACTCGGCTGGGTCGAGCTCACCCCCGGCATCGGCGCGTCGAAGGCACCGGAACATTTCGCCCGCCTATTGCTGGACGGCGCCGTCAGTGAGGGAGACGTGGAAGACGAGGAGGATCAACAAGAACAAGATGATACGGACAACCAGGATACCACCAACGAGGACGATATCGATGAGGAGGATGAATACGATGAGGATGAGGATACCCCGGACACCGACCCGTCGGATACGGCGGAGGATAGCGAGCAAGACGATGCCAGCGCCGAAGACAACGACGATGGTGGGGACGACGGTGATGGTAGTGAAACAGACGACCTTTCCACTGCAGACCATGCGGACCCATCGAACGAGCCCTCGACAGGTGGTGAGGAGGCGTCTTCATGCTCCACGACTGGAGGTTCACCACAGGGTACCCTGTTCGGCCTATTGATTGTGCTGGCCTGTGTACTGATGCTTCGCACACGTCGACAGCAGGTTTCCAGCGAAACACTGGTCTAGTGGTCCGGACCTAATAGGGGGGAGAGGAGCCGGTCTCACACCTGCAATGCGCTCAGGGCCCGTCGACATCGGGTCCAAAAATATAGTTGTGAGTAACTTCGTCGTCGCTCAGCGCTCGATCATAGACAGCCACCATATACAGCCGCCCCAGCCACGGTCGCTGTCCACTTACCTCATTGCCCAATAATAGAGCAAAACTGGAGTCCCAATTCGTCAGATTGCCAGAGCGAGCGGAATTGTTATCGTGCGTCACGAATGCGCCGTTTTTGTAATATCGGAACGTGCCGTTGTCGAAGGTGATGACCGAGTGGGTCAAGGCCAGCTCGGCTTGATTGTGAACATCCATAAAGGGATCTCCCCGCTCATCGCCTTGATGGCGCACACGGAAATGAAAATCGGCGTTCCCGCTACAATTAGTACATGAGCCGTGAGCGAACTGGAAATTGCGTGCCGAATGCCCTTGACTATAGCTGAAAATACGCGCCGGCCCCCCTTGGTCGCGTTCAAAGGGCTCCAACCAGAGCTCCACGGTGAATGCGGCATGATTGCCCGACAGACGGTTGTAGAGCTTGTGGGCTTGTGCTCTGTGAACCGCTCCACCGTTGAATTCCAGACAATCGCAGTCCCCGCCCCAGGCCACATTGCCGTGAAAAACGAGATTCATTTCTGCCCCGACACCACTGCGGTCGTAGACCGTTTCCCCTTCGCCCTCGGTAAATGTATACAAAAGAATGAGGCCCGAATCGGCGCGTAGGTTCACGCAGCTATGATCCTGACAGGTCTCACCGGCTCCGCAGAATCCACAGCTAAACGAGTGGGCGTCGCCACAAGTGTCGTAGACGGTCACCTCACCACATTCCTTCGACGCACATGCCTCCGCCGATGATGGGGCGACACAGGTTACGGTATCGACTTCGTCATCCACCGCAGTATCGGATTCGGATTCGGCATTGATTGGAGAAAAATCGGCGTCCGGAGTCCCCGTATCCTCACTCGGCGGCGAAACGCCCGCATCATCATCGATATCGGTGACTTCGAACTCGATGCCGGCGTCATCTCCCGGAGTGGAATCTGTGGCAATCCCCGACTCGCAGGTGGGGTAGCTGAGAAATACCCCGCCGCCATCGATGCACTGACTGTCGCCGGCGCAGTCGGCATCCGTTTCACATTCGCTCAACGAACATCCAGCAAGAGAAGCTGGAGCTATCACTGCGAATAAGGCCCCCGCCAACAGACAAATGAACCACTTTACCATTGTCATCACAGCAAAAAAGAAATCGTGACCGAGGTGTTCCCGACGCATTACCGAACGGCGTTGCAAAGCGCGGGTGCATGATAGCAGATGCGGCACCGCTCGCTATTTCATCGCTTGCAAATAATGGTAGATACAGCGTGTAACAACTTCAATCAGGACTTGTTTTCGACTTCCTTGAGCTCGTTCGATGTATTGAACTCATTGACTCCACCGGCTGGCTGTTGAAATTTTCAATACTCGCTTATTGGCCCGACGATGGCCCAAGAGCGGTCGGGTTCGCTGCGCGCAGCACAGGCGACACCAGTGACAACATCCTGGGGGAACCGTTTGTATGCACGCCTTCGGAATTCCGAACGTACCGTGGCCGGTGAGATCGGTGCATATCGATCCACCGGGAAAATACATCTGTCAGCAACCAAGGAGCTGACCATGAACATGAAAAAGCATATGCGTTGGACTGCAATACTCGCCGCTGGCTCCCTGATTCTATTTTCACTGGGCTGCCCCGATGACGATGACGATCCGGAGCTCACCGAATTTAGTGTCGAGTTGGCAGGGGAAAATGAAGTGCCCTCCGTGGCCACTCCAGCCAGCGGGGAGATGGACGTAGTGCTCGAGAATAACACATTGACCCTCGATGGCTCCTTCGACAATCTGGTCAGTCGATTATTGGAGATCGATGGAACACCGGCCCACATTCATATCGGCAGCGCCGAGGAAACCGGACCGGTTTTATTCAACGTCGATGTCGACGCCGATGACGACGAGCGCTCCGGTACTTTTAGTTTCGAGGGCGAACTCACCGACGACGAGGTTCAGGTCTTCGAGGATGATGAGCTATATCTCAATATTCACACCAACGCCTATCCCGGCGGTGAATTGCGTGGACAACTCGACGAAGACGCACCGGAATTTCCGGACGTCGACGAGTCCTGGGGGCTTGGCTTTTCCAGCGAATTTCATCCTCATGAAGTCGAGACCGAAGCCGAAGGTTGGGCCTGGGTCATTCAGCGCGATGACGACATCGTCGTCTCCGGCGCTGTCGATAATCTGACCAGCCCTCTCGTGGAAGTCGACGGAAGTGCCGTCAATATCGAAGAAGCCCCCGTCGGAGAAACGGGACCGGTGATCTTTAATCTCAACTATGAAGAGCGCCCGGAAGACAACGGCGTGCGCTTTTGGTACGAGACCAGCCTCGATGATACCCAGATCGAAACTCTGGAGGACGGCGAGTACTACATCAACATCTACACCGAGGAGTTCGAAGAAGACGGGGAAACCCGCGCCCAACTCGATGAAGAGGAGGGATTCTTCGAAGATATCTGGGAAGACATCTTCGGTGATACGCCGGAGCGAATCGAGGAAGCTCCTCCCTTCT
>SKPJ01000554.1 GCA_007119595.1 Myxococcales bacterium | reverse complement strand
CCAAAATACCCGTCACCGAACGCCGTCCTGTAGCCCAGTTCATCTCTTTTTTATTTTCTGGTCGCTCCATGTGTCGAGTCTCCATCCGTGGATTTGGCACCTGCTCATCGCGTCGCAATATCTGTCGAATTCCGCAATCTACTGCCAATAAGAAAGTGCCTTAGATTGGCCAAGGGCCGAACAAAACATCAGCCCTGAACAAAAGTATACTGAACACCTGAACAGACTACAAGAAAATTCTTCACCCCTGCTCCATCTACGACGGAGTCACCGCCACTGCGATGTTGAGACAACGACGGCAAAACTGTGTTTCACCGCTACACCCTCAAAACTTTCTATTCAGTACCCCGACAATATCAGTGAACGTCGCTGATATCCAGAGCCCAGAGACACCGACAGTCCAACTCAAGACCAGACTGCGGCAAATTGAAGAATGCTCAGTAACTCTCCAGGTCGAATCGGTGCGTGATGCGCTGTCGCGTCGCAACCGGTTCACAATCACGAGTCGCCGGCTCGAATTTAAAGGTCCAGAAGACCTCCGCTGCCGCCTCCCCTAACCCATAGCCGGGATCCTCAACGATTCGCACATCCCTGACATTGCCCTCGGCATCGATCTGAAGCAATCCAATGACAACTCCTTCGATACCACGGCGCCTGGCTTGAACCGGATATTGTGCATTTGGCGAATGAATGGCTCTGGCATTCGTCGGCGGACAATTACGGCCCGACGTACTCTCCGAAGGTGCAGAGGTCTCTTCTCCCTCTGACGCCCCACCAGACCCGGTCTGGATCTCCCGTGGCGTATCACCGGTGGCAATATCGAATTGCGGAGATTCATCTTCCGACGAGGATTCAAGGGCGATCGTATTCAGCCTGACTGGCTCTGGTTCCGGTTCGGGATCTGGTTCCTCTTCGGGCTCCGGATCTGGTTCGGGCTCCCGATCTGGTTCAGGTTCAGGGTCCGGTTCGGGATCTGGTTCCTCTTCGGGCTCTGGATCTGGTTCTTCTTCGAGCTCTGGTTCCTCTTCGGGCTCCGGCTCTGGTTCCGGCTCCAACACGGGAGCCTGAATATGGACGAACTCCACACCGGCCGATCGTGTATCATCCTCGGAAAACATCTCGAATCGAAGATGAGGCCCCACCAATGAGGCAATGCCGAGCAAAATGAGATGCAATATAAGGGATGCGACGAGCCAGACCGCAGTGACTTGCACGGTGCGCAGCCCGATACCGAATTCCGATGAATCGATTGGATCCGACGCACCGCCCGGCCCCTGTTCCGTCTCCTGCTGACGACTCATACGTTTCCAATCCATACCAAATAATTGAGTAACCGCCGCCTACAATACACGGACGTCTTCCGATTTCACGTCTGGAAATCAGACCGACTTCTGCACATATAGGCAATACTTTCTTGCAGCGCATCCTGCGATCTCGTCGATGGCGATTTCCCTTTCCGGGTTTGGGCGTTACGCTCAGCGGGGCCCACATCCGGATCCCCTCTTTGTGATCGGCGGCGATCGAGATGGGGCTACGCACCAGGGTTGCCAGGATTAAATTCCGTTCCCCGAGAATTTATTCAAATGATCAGCTCTTCATCTCATTATCTACGGAGCATCAGATGACCACCAAAGTCCCCGATTACGAACCGGAACCGATGGCGCCGGGCCTCATCGTTGGGTGCGTCCTGGCCGGCGCCTTCATCGCCGGCGTGATGGCCTGGTCTCAATGGGGCCCCGCTGCCGAACAGCAATGGGATGATAGTGAAGAGGCTCACATTCAAAGCGGCTTGGAATTTCCACCGCTGGACATCGACAAACGGCAATTGGAGAACGCCCGTCAAGCTCATTACGACGATCCTGATCTCCACCTCATCGAAGATGAAATCGATACCCTTTTGAGCATTTTTCGACAGGCAAATTTGACCCAATTCCCCTCTCACTCTCCGGAAAGTCCAGACGATGCAGGCGAGTTGGAGCAACGACTGACATTTTTGGCCGACGACATCATTCTCGTATCCGGTGTGCGCGGTTTTCAACTCGTCGGCGAGCCGATCTTCGACCAATGTCTGCGAGGCCTCGATGAATTACTCCGCGCCGTCCAAAACGGTGATATTCCCATATCCCAGGCCATCGAAGATCCTCCAGCCCGGCACTTTTCCGCCTATCGAGAAAATTGCGGAAACTTTCTGCCCTTTCTCTATGAGCGCAATCTCGTGAGCACCGACGGGGAGTGGACTCAACCTGCAGCTCCGAAGCTCATCGATATCCTGCAGCGCTATCGCTGGGCCGACCTGATCCGAAGCCGATTTCCCGTCCATTATCAGTTGAGTCCCTACGAGTTGGAAGTCTTTTTCCGATGGCGAATCGAGGCTGAAACGGCCTTTCCGCTCACTCAGCGCCGCCAGTTTTTGGAACAGGCCAAACCCTACCTTTCCACAGACTACGACCTCTCCCTCGCCGAGGCACGACTCGAGGCCGCCGACCGAGATCCCGACGAAGCTCTCGAAGTCTTCGATCAACTCATCGAAGAGGAGCCGGACAATCAACTCTACCAGGCCATCCGCCAGACAGCACAGCGCCAGGCCCGGCTCTCCGATCCATAAAATCAGCGTTTTCGCTATTGCAAAAAGCCGCTGTTGACAGCGGCCATCGCAATCCCTATACAGTCCCTCCCGTTGGCGAAAGTCAACCGAAAATGGGGCCGTAGCTCAGCCGGGAGAGCGCGTGACTGGCAGTCACGAGGTCGTGGGTTCGATCCCCATCGGCTCCACTTACAGAACCCCCCGCAGACACTAGGTCTGCGGGGGGTTTGCTGTTCTTGGCATGCGGGCTCCCAACAAGAAGAGTGACCATAGAGTGACCAACTCGCAGCAACTCAGTGAGGATCGTCGCCGCAATTTTCGCCCCCGTCTATCTCCGTAAAACACCGATCTTTTACCGACCTTTTGCCGTATCCTCCCTGCGGAAAAGAAAATCGAGAAGTGTCGAGTTCAAAAGTCCCTGTACATACCACCGCTGCTCCGGCGAATTACAGAGAATGCCGTTCACACGCACATTATTGAGGCAAGAGCGCCGTCTACAACGAAACAAACCCGCATACACGGCCCCCGCTGTGCGACGATCAATTTTGGAAAGTCCTGCTTGTCGAGATTCTGCGACCGCCCAAAGCGATACCACTGTGAGATATCAAATTTGCTGTTCACTCGACTACGGAGCATCTCTTTATGTTCTTGGAGATACGCCCACGCCTTGGGGAATTCACGCTCCATCTTGCAGATGGGGCATTTCATCGGCGCTGCCCTCCTATCGAAGCTCAGACCGGTCGCTATTTTGGTGAAGCGCTCGCAGCACAGCTTCCGGTTCGTGCTCCACGATGGTCAGCAACACCCGGGCTGCTCCCTCCGGCTGTCGATCGCCGCGCTCCCATTTTCCGAGGGTATGCACGGAAATACCGAGAAAATCGGCGAATTCCTGTTGGGTCATCTCCATTCGCTGGCGCATTGCCTTGACGTCCGGTGTCTCCACTTCCACCCGCGTGACGCGATACTTTTTTTCATCGGCTTCGCCTCGAGCGTAAGCGACCGCCTGCTTCATCCCTTCGATTAATTCTTCGCCCAATTCTGACATGATTCGCCTCCCTTATGATTACTTACCGTAGAGGTCGGCAAGCTGTTTTCCGAGCCCTCGCAGCTCATTTCGTTCCGCTTTGGTCAAACTGCCCTTATCGGCCTTCCGGTAGACAGTGATCAAAAACAACGGAATGTCTTCACTGTGAAAGTACATAGATGATGCGGGCACCGCCGCTTTTCCGCTTCCCTGACTTTGCCAGCGCATCTTTCGCAGCCCACCGGGGCCGCGAATCATATCGCCTGCCCGAAGGTTTCGGGCGATAAAGTCCTGGAACGCCGTGAGTTCGTCCGCTGTCATCGCCCCGTCAACTTTTCGCGCAAACAATGGAACTTCGACGATAGTTATCACTGCGCTGCCTTTATCTGCATCCGGGCGCCTCCATTAAAGCCACCTACCCAATGGGTAACCGTCAAGATTTGCCATTCATTTCCTCACCGTCGCCAGCGAAACAATCTTGGCACCTTCTCCGTGCTCAACATTAGCAATTCGCTGCCCATAGTCTTCAACCGCCCGGCGCAATGCTTCGGCGCCGCCCCTGCGCGCGTAGACTCCCGTTACTCCGTTCGGAGGCTCTCCCCCCGGTCATTGTGTTTCAGGCGCCTTTAGCGGCGGCGCGAATGACAATTTACCTGGTGCCCTCGTTGTCACTTTAGGGGAGCGCAATATCTCGAAAACGAAGCGATAGCTCCGCGGCATGGTCCCCGCTTTCGGTCCTTGAACTTGACAATTGTCGCTGGCGTCGACTCTCATTGCGATCCACCGTCGCCGTATGTACATCGTCGGTTCACCGTTTTCCGCCAAATAGGAGATGGAATGGCTGATCTTCAAAAACCAATTCGACAAATGGAACAACGCCTCGGTGAAGTATCGCGGGAGATATTGCGCATTGAAGCACATCTGCGCCGCGGAGAAAGCCGAGCGGCGGGGGCGCGCATCGCCGGGGCCCGAGACCAACTGCGATCGCTGCGCGGGGAATCGGACACTCCTCTGCAATTGCTGGTCGTGGGCTCCCAACTGGGTTTGTTGTCGGGCGGGGGAAGTTGGCTTCGCGGGCGGCTGCCGGCGGCTCTATTGTGTGGAGTCGGAGGATGGATGTACGGGCAGTCGATTCTGGCCGACCACCAGCGGGAATTGGAACAGCTATCAGGCCACCTCGACTACCTGGAAGACCATCTGTCGGCCAGTGCCCCTGTTGAACGATCGACTCCGGCGGAGACCACGAGCGACCCAACCGCACGGGGCTGAGTACTGGTTGTAGTCGACCCCACATTGCAAACCCCGAAGACTCAAACTACGGTGGAATCCGTAGTCGGCATACTTCCGCCCTATTCCCTTCGGTGCGCAGCAACGAATCAATATGAGACAAGCCAAAATCGTCTGTACGCT
>SKPJ01000419.1 GCA_007119595.1 Myxococcales bacterium | reverse complement strand
TGGACGACGAGGTGCCGGGAGCGAAGCGACCAAATAGTCTTGGGCTGCGAAGCCGTCGAAACGAGGCGATGCCGTAGTATCGTGGAGTGCAGACGGCAAAGAGATCGTCGTTCAGGACCGGCGTCAACTATTCATAATTAATGTGGTCCTGTACTAGATACACCACGGGTATCCATTCCAGTTTTCATTCAGCTTGCGGAGTTTTTATGCTTACCGTCCATCATCTCAACAACTCTCGCTCCCAGCGTATCCTCTGGCTTCTCGAAGAGCTCGAGGTGAACTACGAGATCAAAAACTACGAGCGAGATCCCAAGACCATGCTCGCCCCCAAACAATTGCGTGAGATCCACCCCCTCGGAAAGGCGCCGGTCGTCACCGATGAAGAGCATACCGTCGCCGAGTCGGGGGCGATTATCGAATATATCGTCGATGAATATGGAGAGGGGAGATTGCGGCCCGAGCCGGACAGCGCCGAATTTCAGCGCTACCGCTATTGGATGCACTATGCCGAGGGCTCGGCGATGAATCCCTTTTTATTGCATATCGTCTTTGATCAACTCCCAAAACAGGGTCCCTGGCTGGCTCGACCGGTGCTCGGCGCGGTCTCTAAAACCGTCAACGACGAGTATATCTCCGGTCAAGTGGAACTCCATATGAGTTATTGGGAGGTCGAATTATCGAAGCGACCCTATTTCGCGGGCCATGAATTCACGGCAGCCGACATACAGATGAGTTTTCCGCTGGAAGCAGCGCTCGCGCGGGGAGCCGACCGCGATCTCTATCCCAATATCCACGCTCAGGTCGAAAAGCTCCACGAACGACCGGCCTACGATCGGGCCCTGGAGCGCGGCGGCGATTATGCATTGGCGTTCTAACCCACTCTTTCACTGCGCCAACACAGCCTCGGCGGCTCCCCTCAGCACAGCCACCGTCTCGCCCTCCATCGACGACGGGTGCCAGGGCTCGGCGGGCAACTCGGAGCCCCGTATCGTCCCGTAGATGACCAGCGCCGCCAGGTAGGTTCCCGCCTCATTGGCGTGATTTCCATCGTCTGCGTAGAGATCGATAAACGAATCGGATAGGCGCACCTTTTCCCACGCCCGGCCCACAGCAGCCAGGGTCGCCGAGCTGCCATCGATGGCCTCCGCCGTCACCTCCTCGATCTCCGCGAAAGCGCTGTCGATATCATCCGGTGTCTCCGGTGCATCGTAGGTCTCCCACGCATCGCGCTCCGGATGGCGCGGCCAGACCTGATACAAAATGGGGCGCACATCATTTTCGACCGCCATCTGTGCGAGTTCGTCAAAGCTTTCCAGATACTCATCGGGCCACACCAGCGGTCCGACACTATTTCCCTGAAATACGGCGTAATCGACGTCATGGCCGCCCATCGCATGTTCTGCACCACCGTGAAAAACATGTTGGGCCAGCGTCCACCCTCCCGGGGCGTGGGCTTGAACCCAGATCGGTCCGTGGCGCTCATCGGCGTCGGCGATACGCTCCACCATATTGGGCAAATGATTGCGCGAGGTGTGACTGTTGCCGACAAAGATCACGGTTTCCGCACCGGCCGGCGGGTCCTCATATAGCCGCTTGGCATACTCCGGCGTCATCAAATCGTTGGCTAAGATGACTCCCGCCAATCCCAAAGCGACTACGACAATGGCGATCCGTATCGGCTTCTTCATGACAGCTCCCGTTCAAAAGATGTGTGGTGAGGAATTCAGTTTCCCAGACCATTCGGTGCACTCTACAGTCGCAATGAGACCGACACCGGAGCGTGATCGGAAAGCAACATCGTCTTCATCCCCCCACTGGACCGGTCCTGATGGGTCAGCGCCGAGCCATCGACGAACTCACCATTGGTGAAGAGATAGTCGAGCTTGCGATTCCAAAACGTCTTGCCCGACGTGGAGTGCGTAAAATGGGGGCTGTTGTCCCGGCGATACGAATCGAGATCGACGGCCGGAGTGTAATGCTCGTACAGCGAAGCCAACCAGTCGCTCTGCTGCCGATAGTCACCGCACTGAAAGTCCTGGTCTTCGCTGACTACATCGTCGAAGCCGTGTTGTTTTTTGGTGCCCGGCGCAAGGGTATTGAGGTCCCCCCCGGCCACAAACGTCGTCCCCGCCGAATCGAGGCGATCGAGTTCACCGTGAAAGCACTCCAATTGGCGCTGCTTCGTCCCGTCGCCGGCGAAGGGCTCGGTATGAATATTGACCGCTCGCACTGCGTCGTACCCCGGAATCTCGATCCCCGCCGTCAATATCGCCCGCTTGAGATAAAAATAGCGGGTCACCGGGTCCCGGGATTCGATCTCTGGTAGAGCCAAGCGCTGTGCATCGACCACGGGATATTTCGACAATATGGCGATCCCCGTATCCACCCGGCCCAGACCATCACTGGGCACGAAATTCGCCCGCCACTGCGACGCATATGCTCCGTCATTGAGCGCCGTGTGATCGAGTAACCACTGCATCTGATCGACGAAGGCGACCCGCTTGGAGTCCACGTCGATCTCCTGGAGCAACAACACATCGGGATCGGCGCGGTTGATCTTGGCGGCCACCCCTTCCAGATTCGCCACCACTTCCCATTCCTTGAGCAACACTCGGCTGCCATGGCCATCGAACCAAAAATCAATTCTCGCCCCTCCAAATTTAATATTCCACGTCATGACATCGATCGCCCCTTGTGGCATCGGTGGCGAACGGCGATGTGTCGACTGATAATACTGCGCATCTTCGACCGCTTCGAATTGTGTCTCAAAGGGATCGAAGGCGATCAATGGGGCTGCGAGCACGTCGGCGATGGACCACTCATCCAAGCGCCGCACGAATGCACGTGGCTCAAATCTCTGTTTCCACTGATGTGGCAAAATACCCATCGCGACCTATCGTCGTCGTAGAGATACGTGTCCGTGGAGAATCCACCAAAAGGGCCGACGGCGCAACCGGTTCTATAATTGCTTGCCCATTGTCAGCCGGCGATCCTTGCCGTACCCTCGCCGACGGCCCTGGCTCTGCACCTTCGTACGGTTCATGGATGAACCGGTTTTTTGCGGGACCCAATTTGACCAGGGTGAAATCAAACCACGGATGGTGACGATGAACGACGATCCCTCCTCGCTGCGCGATCAGACGATCTTCTCTTTGACGAGTCTCACCGAGGCCTTCGGGGCCGAGGTAAAAGACGAGTCTTCAGAAGCCGAGGCCGCCCTTCGCCACCTCGGAATCGCCGGCCTAAACCTGGCCACCGAATCCGACCCCGATCATTTGCTCAGCGCCGGACGCGCCCTTTCTTGGGTGGCCCTATTTTTGATGTGGCAGCGCTCCGAAGTCGCCGTCGACGAACTCGTTGAGCGCATCGTCCACCAGGACCTGGTTCGCCACATCGGTCCCGGAACATTGCGGCGACGTCTTCGCCGGGCAGACCAGCATCAGAGCTCCCGGATTCGACGCGCCCCCACCGGGGAACACGACACCGACGAATGGTCGGCGGCGCGCTGCAATATATTGAGTGAAATTGTCGAGCACGACCGGCGCATCGCCGCGTTGGTCGACGCCCCGGCCCATCATCGACGCGACGCCCTCATCGGCGACGCCGGACTCCTCGCCACGGCCCTCGAGATCAGCGCCGAAGACCGGGAGGTCTCCGGAAGCCACTCCTTGGTGGAATTACTCCCGGAGTGGTCCGTCGAAGCCCCCGGCCCGGCCCTGGAGATCCTCGCCCGATTTGAGGGCGCCCAATTTGAGAATGTTCCATCTGAATTCGAATATCTCGATGAGCGCTCTCGACGCTTCGAGCAGAGCCTGGCCACCCACCTCGAGCGCCACGATATCTTGAGCGTTTTGCGAGCCGCCCTCGCTTTTGCTCCGGCTCCGGCACAGCCTCTGCCCCGAGAGCAACAGCTTCGTCGCTACTTGACGGGCTTTTCACCCTTCGCCGCCGATCCGACGCTCCTCGATCTGGCCATCGCCCTCATCACCGTCCGCCATCGCGCCCTCGACCATCTGCGCGGAGCTCGCTCGCTGGACGCCTTGAGTCCCTGGATCTCCTATCTGCGAGGCCCCTGCACTCATTTCGCCGAAGCCCGGGAGATCACCCTTCGGGAGGCCACCAATTTCGCCCACTACGCGTTTCATCTACTCAATTTATGCGATGTCGCAAGTCTCTCCGACGTCGTGGTTCGCGATCCCCTCCGGCGGGCTCTTATGGATCTGGAAGAGGAGCTCAAAGAATTTGCTCTCGTGGGACAGCGGCAGGGACTCAGCGACGAGCAATCCGACTTGCATCGCTACGAAGAAACACGCTGGCGAAATGAAGGCTCCAAGGCACTGCTCGCCGATCGAATCGCCCGCCTGAGCGGATTGTGGCAGGCCGGCCATCGCTCCGGCCCCCCGGGAAGTCCTCCGCGACTGGACCACGAGCGCTTTGAGCGACTCTGCGAACAATTCCAATCCGATCAGGCAAGCCCGGAAGTCGACGCCGCCGCCCATCTGATCCGCCGGGCCCAATTTCGCGGTCATCAATGGCTGGAGTCCTGGAACGCCGGCGACATCCTGCCGCTTCTCATCACCGTGCTCTCCGCCGCCCGTCGGGCTCCACAGATCGACATCGACCACCGCTTCACGATCGACCTGTCGCCTCTGGGCCGGTGGCTCGAGGCCGACGACCATCAACGCCGTACGGATATTCTGCGCACCCTTCTCACTGCTCGAAGCGATCAGCAATTGGCGCATACTCCCCTGTTGCAGCGCTCCGTGGGGCTGTGCGCCACTGCAGACGAACAATTGTTGAGCATCGACTTCTGCAGTTCTCGTTCCTTCGAAGCGCTGCTGATCCTGTTGGCCGACGCCGACGAAGACGACACCACGTTTAGCGATGCCCTCCTGAAGCGAATCGACGACCAGCTCCATCAGAGCACCGAGGTTGCCTTTTCCTCTCCGCGCACCTTTGGCCCGCAACCACCTCAATGACATTGCCTGCCCCTGCACAGCGATTAGCTTATTGAGCTG
>SKPJ01000486.1 GCA_007119595.1 Myxococcales bacterium | reverse complement strand
GTCTTCGGCAAAGGCCCGAAGCCGACCTCGTTCTTCCGGTATATCCGTGGTGCGGGCTCGTTTGAGCAAAAGCGCCATCGCCATGGAGCGCCCGGTCTGCTCCGAGATGGTCCCTCGCTGATCGAAGACGTAGCGCATCAGGGGAAGAGTGGCTTCATCGGTGAGCACGCCGTCGAGCCAGCGAAGCAATGCACGACGAATACGGGCGTTGACTACAGGCAGATTTGCCAATACGGCGGGCCGCGCGGTTTCCGGCTGACGAGAAAATTCGTCCAGGATCGCGTCTTGCAGGTGTGCATCCGGGTGGTCCAACCGGTCGATTTTTTGGACGATGGCAGCGTGCTTTTGCGTCATGAGCCGTCCTGAGCGCAGAGAATTCAATCAAGTAGGACCCGAAAAATAAGCTGGAGTGCCAACAGTGCAAGAGTTGATGTTCCACGGCATGTATCAGTGATTGTGTGTTGGCACTTCAAGTTTCTTGACACGATCAGCGGCCATGTTAGCATCGGTTCAGCCTTGATGTCAGTACATTGAGAAACGGCAGCGATGATGCGCTTTCCGCTTCCATGGATGCTTGAGAATGAGACACGCCGGGCAGTGCTTCGATGGACGTCGAAGACGGGGCGCAATGACGAGAATAGCCCGGCCTGAGCAGGTGAATGTAACAACAGGTGAACGAAATTGGTTCTCTTCGCCGGATCCCGGGATTCGCCGAAGAGATAGTGATAGGCGCGCTGAGGAGGCACCATCTTGAATTACCATACGACCCGCCGCTCGAGCAGGAAGCGGGGAACGTTCTGGGCCGTCGTGCTATTCGGTCCTGCATTATTGTGGACGGGATGTGCGTCGACGCCGCCAGAACCAGAGGTGTCGATGCAGGATATCGCTGCCGTTCAGGAACGGGTCCAAGACGTGGAACGGACCAACGGACGGTTGATGGTCCGCGTCGAGGAGATGGAACGACAGGTTTCGCTGGTACAGGACCGCGTCGAGTCCAATCGCATCGCTCTGCAGCGCCACGGCTATCTCGGTCGGAGTTCAGACCGGTTTGCCAGGTCCAGGTCTAGCGAACGTCCGGAACCGGCCCCGGAGTCCCATTATCATCAGGCGCGAGAGCACTCCGGCTATCAAGCCGATCCCTCAATGCAGCAACGCATGGATCAGCGCGGGGTGGGGCGGATTCCGCTCTCCAATCAGCAGTCAGGGCGCGTCGAATTTCACGGAAATCGAGAGAGCGCCCAACCCGATCCGCAGGCCGGCACTGAAGGCCCTGGCGAAGATGAGTCCCATCAAGAGGAATTGATCATCACCAATGCAGAGCTGGAAGCGCGATATGGACCCAGTCGAGGGTCCAGCCGGCGGACGCATTCGTCGAGCACCTCCAGCTCGGGCGAGACCAGCAGTAGCTCCGGTCCCCATGCTCCAGTCACCAGTGAGCGGCTTCCCACTTCAGAAGAGCTCGAGGCCGGTGAAGATCTAGAGGGCTCGAACTCGGATGACTCCAATGAGTCAAAGCGATCGGAGAAAACGGGTTCTCTGGCCGGTGCCTCCCACGACGAACTTCTCGAGGTATATCAGGACTCCCTTTCTCAATATCGGGCCGGAGATTACGGCGATGCCCTGGTCGGTTTTACCTCCTTTCTAGAGGCCGGTCCCCGTGCCAATTATATAGATAACGCCCTGTATTGGATCGGTGAGTGTCACTACGGACTCGGGGAGTACACGACCTCAGTAGAGCATTTTCAACGCATTCTCGATGAGTTGCCGGCGGCGGACAAAGTGCCCGACGCCATGCTGAAGATGTCGCTGGCCTATGAACAAATGGGAAAGCCGCAGCAGGCCCTCGACTTGCTTCATGAACTCGTCGAAAAATATCCCAATTCTAACCCCGGGCGGCTCGGTCAGGAACGACTCGATGAGCGCGGCGAAGCGGAAAATTGAATCGTGTGGCCTCCTAAAGGGCTTGTTGGCAAGACAGAGCAGAATACTCGATGTGCAGACTTCTGCTAGAGAGAAAAATTCAACGATGGACTTCAGCACCGGCTCCACGACGTAAGCGCCGGTGTGATGAGTGACGATTTCGGGAGTTGGTATGAAGCAACGAAGTGCAGATGATCGCCGTGGGCTTGAGCTGTCGAGAACGACGCGATGGGCGGGATGGACATTGGGGGCTTCAGCAGCCGCCGCGCTGACGATTGCGGTCGTCGGCCTTCCCCCGATGACCGCCGATGCGCAGCAGGGAACCACCATTCGAGGTGCGCAGACACCGGATCACCACGAAGTGCGAAGCGGAGATACCTTCTGGGATCTCTCCGGAACCTATTTCGGAGACAATTACGAATGGCCGCGGATGTGGAGCTACAACCCCCACATCACGAACCCGCATTGGATCTATCCGGGTGATGTCATTCATTTGAGTGAAGTCGATCGACCCACCGCAGAAGCCCAGCCGGCGGCCCATCAAACGGGCGCCGATGACGGACCGGTACCATTGGGCACCGAGGATTCAGTTGGGCTATATATGGCGCTCGGCGGTATGCTGGTCACAGAAGAAAAGACGCCGGTAGGACGCATCATCGGATCTCCCGAGGCAGCGCGAATGCTCGCCGAGCATCAAGAGGTTTGGGTTGGTTTTGGCGATAATGCCTATCGCCAAGATGAGCGTGAAGAGTTGGACGACGACGATATCATCGAGGTCGATGATATTCAGGCCAACGTGGGGGATCGATTTGCACTGATTCGCGCCGACGGGGAGTTGAAAAACGAAGATGGCGACACGGAGGCCATCAAATACTACGTCTTGGGTAGCCTGGAGATCACCAAGGTTTCAGAACAAGAAGGGGTGGCAAAGACCGCTATGATTGACAAATCGTGGCGCGAAATCGAGCGCGGCGATTTGTTGGTTCCCTACGAACGCCAACTTCATTTGATTCAACCACGGGAGGCAGACGGCGATCTCGTGGCGAAAATCGTCGACAGTCTGGACCCCAGTGCGATTTTTGCGCCGCAAGAATATTTATTCGTAAATCGAGGAGCCGAAGACGGCGTGCGGGCCGGCAATCGCTTTTTCGTCTATCAACAATGGGAGGGCACGGAGCACCCCCACGAGGAGTCAGCACCGGAGATTCCATGGCAACAGGTAGGCCAGATGATGGTGATCAGCGTGCGTGAAAGCTACTCCATGGCCGTGGTCACCCGCGCCGAAAGGGAAATACTGATCGGCGACCGGCTCGAGATGTATCGGGGGCACTGAGGAACAGGAACTCGGAAAAGATGGCCATGGTGTTTCGCATTTTGCGCACACCATGGCTTTTTTCATAATTATATCGATCCAGTGAGTTAACATAATATATATTATCGGACATTTAATGTGATAATGAATGGTGATAATGGACCGTAGACAAGGGATTCCCACATTCTGCACCGGGGTGTGCGTTGTTCAACGCTTCGTCATTGAACTGAAATGCGGCACCGGTGAAAGGAGGAGTAATCCCAAAAGGCGTTTCGAGGTGGCAAGACCACACCACACGTTGAGGGATGAAATTTCGAAATTGATTGAAGGGTTGGCGATTAGCCGAGATTGAACTTCTCGAGCAATTGGGCGAAAAACCCTTTATTCTTCGCGCGCTTGCTTTTCATTTTCAGCATCCGTTTTTGGCGCTTTGCGCTGACGTTTTTGGGATCGTATTGAAGCGCTTCGTTGAATAGAGCATTTGCTTCCCGATAGCTCTTTAGCCCCATTGCAACGACCCCCAAAAAGGTCAACAACCAGGCTCGGTCCGGGATCTCTTCGACGATCGCGTCGAGTTCATCGTAGATTTCTTTGACCCTTTTGCGGTCTTTTGGATCTCCGTGTTCATCTTTGGGAACCAGGAGGTATTCGGTGTACAGGTGATGAGCGCGGTACTCGATGTCTTCGGGGTTTTCCTCGCAGGCGATCCCAAATTGTTTGTGAGCTCCTTTATAGGCCCCTGTATCGAGCATGCTCTGGCCTTTGCGAAATGCATTTTCGGCGGTCAAGATGGCGCCGATATCCGTATTCTCACCGGATAACTCCATATCGTATTCGACGCGTTTTTCGGAGTCTGTCAGGACCTGGTGGGCCGTGTTGATGGTGGAGAAGATCTCCTGAAGTTTTTCGCGATAATCCTGTCCGCCGAGGGTGTCTATGTCATAGCGATCGACGTGCCATTCTTTGGCGAGTTGGCGAAATTTGTTGGTCGCTTCCCGGGTCAACTCATCCCCATCGAGCTCCGCATCGACGTCGAGCAGCTCATAATAAGTGGTGTCCTCGAGCCGTTGGAGCATGGCATCGATTTTTTTGCGAACATCTTCGGTTTCTTGGTCCATGAATCCCTCGAGCTATCGTTCGGAATCTAGAGGATGTGTAAAATACTCGCACCCTACCCTAATGGAAGAAAGCAAGGCATGACAACAATTAGGAATTGATGTGGCGTCTTACCCCCCGTCAACATCATCGGATGGTGGTGTTTTGGGCTGTTATGATGTTCGTGCCGGCAGGTGATGCGAGATCTGGGCGCGGGTTGAACGGAAGTGGCTACGCGGGGAATCGAACCCCGGACCTAGCGGATATGAGCCGCTCGCTCTAACCATCTGAGCTACGTAGCCCGAAGACAAAGTAGAAGTGATTTTTCCACTTCGGCGCCCATAGATAGGTTACGGACTCTGGCCCGTCAAGGCAGATATGGTTATGTCCATCGCCCGAGCTAGCAGAGGTGGTGGGCAGTGGATGTAAGACAAAGACTGCAGATGTAATTTGACACCGGCACAATCCCCGGTAAAAAGGATCAAGTAAACTGTTAGTAATAAGCGGAATCTCCTAAATTTTGGCAATCGAAAATGCAGCGTCGCTATTCAAGACGAGATCAGACTTGGAAGACCCTCGCGACCACGGGAGGATTGACCCTCGCCGTGGTTGGATTGACGGTGATGAGTGCGGGGGCCAGTCCTCCGGCCCAGGAAGAAGTACAGCGCGCTACCGGCGTCGCCGAGCGATCGGCTGCGG
>SKPJ01000546.1 GCA_007119595.1 Myxococcales bacterium | reverse complement strand
GAGCCGTGGAGTTATCGACCGCGGCGTTCGGGTATATTTCCGGCGCGGAGTATGTCTACGACCATATTTCGCGGTTGGACGTCGACCAAGGCGCCACCCGACGGCTCGGCATCGAGGCGGCGGCCCGCGTCGATCTCAACGAATATCTTCGCCTCCAGGGTCATCTCACCGCCGTGGACGCCCGATTTTCGGAGAGCGGAGAAGCGATTCCCTTTGCGCCACCGCTGGAAGCGGGATGGATGGGCTTTGGACGCTGGGCCAACGGCATCTTCGGCGGGTTGGAGTGGCGCGGTGTAGGTTCTCGGCCCCTTCCCTTCGGCGCACGGGCTGGCTCTTGGAGTCTCTGGAATGCCCATATCGGCTGGGAACGCGAGGGGTGGGACTTTCGGTTGCACCTCGACAATCTTCTCGACGTCACGTGGAATGAGGGAGTGTATCACTACGCGTCGAATTTCGACGCCGGGCAGTCGGGATCGGCGATACCGTCGATCCATCAGGTGACGGGATATCCTCGGATGATTCGCGGCGGGATTTCATATCAATGGTGAGCAGGTACCGGGAGATAGCAGTGAACAAACGATGGCAGTGGAGGGGGGCGATATTGGGATTGGTTTTGGTCACCGTGATGCTGAGCTGTGGAGGGGAGACGGAGGAGGCCTCGCGCCATGAAGTGCCCATTTTCATCGATGGCACTGGTATCGATCGATTCGAGACCGACCGGGGATACGAGGTGGATATCGATGTGGTGAAGTTGGGGATTGAGCGGGTGGAGTTTACCGTCGGCGGTGAGGAACACGCCCGGTCTCAGGACTGGAAGCAGTGGTTGCGACGGGGATTGCTTCCCGCCGCTTATGCGCATCCAAACCACGCCTCCGGCGGTGAGGTGGCCGGTGAGTTCGTCGGCCCTGTGGTGGCTCAATTCCGCTCCGGAGAGCTGGAAGAGATCGGTACGGCGATCTTTTTGGAGGGGGATTACGCCGGTTATAACGTCACATTTATGGGCGAAGATGGGTCCACAGCCGATGCGGAGCTTCTCGAACCGGGATTGCTGGGACGGATCCGAGGTGAGGTTGCGAAGGACGGTGAAGAGATCGGTTTTGTCGTGGAGGCGGCGCATTTTAGTTCTGCCGACGTCATCGGTGGGGGCTTTGCCGGAAGTATTAATGACGGGCAGACCACCGGCGTGGCCCTTGAGTTTTTGACGGTCGCTCCCGGATTGGGGACCACGATCTTCGATGGAGTCCAATTCTCGCAGTTGGAAGCCGACGAGGAGGGCACGGTGTGGATCGAAGACGGCAGTTTGGCGCACGCCGAAATTCGCTCGGCTATGACCTCCCATCAGTTTTATTCCGGACGAATTCTCAACCAACAATGAGCTGGGACGCCATGTGATTTTCGGACGCTCTCCTTTCATCATCGGCGGCGATGCTTAACGTTGGCCTCATCGATGGACGTAGCGATTGAATCATGGATCGACGACAAGGAGATGACTATGAAGGGCCAAAATATCCTGGTGGCCACCGATTTGTCCGACAACTCCCGGCCTGCCGCGAAGGTGGGGGCGCGCCTGGCCGATGAGCTCGACAAGCAGCTCGAATTCGTGCACGTATTCGACCTTTCGCGGCGCGGTGCAAAGGAAAAGATTCGGGTATTTCGCGACGCCGGGGCAAAGGAGAAAGCCCGGGGCCGGGTGGCCCGGTGGGTCGAAGAGGTCACCCATCGATCCGCCGATGCCGTAACCCTCGAGGTGGGCGCACCGGATCAAAAGATCAGAAACCGAGCCCAGGCCGATGACGTGGCCTGTCTGGTGATCTCCATGTCCGGTCGCGGCGCCTGGAATAAACTGATTTTTGGCTCCACGGCGCTCAAACTATCCAGTCGCCCACCCTGCGTGATGGCCGTGGTTCATCCCGATCATCATCGCATCTCGACGCAGATGACCTTGGCTGTGGGAACCGACTTTTCCGCCACCAGCGAAGGAGCGGTGCAGGAGGCCGTCTGGTTTGCCCGTCGTCTCGATTCTTCGATCCGGTTGGTTTACGCCAACGCCTTGCCATCGACGACGGTGATTCACGAGGGGGAGTTACCGCCGGGAATGGAAACCACGGAGGTCATCGAATGGGCCCGGGATAATATGGATTCCTTCGTCGACCGTCATCGACAGCTCTTTGAGGGACTCGACGTCCAATCCAAGATCGTCGCCGATCATCCCGTGGCCGGACTGCGCTCCTTCGTGGAAGAACGAGGAGTGGATTGGATATTTCTCGGTCACCGAAGACCCGAACAGCGCGGGGGATCCTCTACGGTGAAGGGGAAGTGGGTTCAGCAGATGAATTGCTCGACTTTTCTGGTTCCCCACTCTACGCCCGCTGAAGATTCATGACGATGAGGAGGGGTGACGGTTGCGTCGCGATACGCGACTGAACTAGTAATAGGGGGATTCGTCCCGAAGACCAGCCCCATGACCCGTACGGTGAGTGCCATGAGTAATACGTCGTTTAAAGATCTGCAAAATCAAGCCAAAGATGTCTACAAGCGCTACGAAGCGCATTTTGGGGGCAAAGCACGGGCGACCCGTGATCTCGACTTGCTCGATGAGTTGCTCGATGAGCTCGATGATGTCGTCGACGGAGCCAAGCAGAGCCTCAACGGCGGTCGAAATCCAGCCATGGTTTCCCTGTTGGAGATGGCCAAGAAGAATTTGAAGGTCTATCGCGAAGAGCGAGAGGCGATCGAAAAAGCAAAGGCCGAAGGGCCGTCATCCAAGGAGGCCAGCCGGCTGGTGACGGAGGCTAATTTGACCTTTGGGCGCTACTACCGGCACTTCGCAAACGAGAATCGGCGCACCCGAGATCCCGGTTTGCTCACGGAGTTGATCGTGGAGTTGGAGCGGATTCGAGGCCAAATGCAGAAGTTGGCCGATGCCGGCGACGACTCGATTGGCTCCGATATTGAGGTCGTGGAGACCAACCTCGGTATGTATCGCGATGAATTTCGGGCCATCGAGCAAGCACAGCAAAGTGGCACAGCCGAAGAACAGGCCGATATCTGGGCATCGCTGGCCAATGACCAATTCGGGGTCTACCGCGCCCATTTTGCGGGAAAGCCCCGGCCCACGCGCCGCCCCGCCTTATTGGAACGAGTCGTCAGTCAGCTAAAGAGGATCCACAAGGCGATGTTCGAATTGAAGCAGGGCGGCTTGGTTTCACAGGGCAACGAACGTAATATGGAGATCGTGTCCAAAAATCTGGAAGTCTATGAATCGGAGCTCAAAGAGATCCGCAAGGCCCGCGAGTCGGTGACCACTGAGCAATTGGTGGGAAGCCTGGGAGCAGCGGCCAATGAGGTGATGGCCGAATATCGCGAGGACTTCGCCGGCGAAAACCGAAAGACTCGAGATCTGGAACAGCTCGGACTGATATGCGACCGGTTATGTGAGATCGCCTACCAGATGCGGGCCATTCAGCGCGACGAGCCCACTGACATCAACGAAAAAAATCTCAATATCGTCCTCGATTCCTGGACTCTCTACGAATCGGAATACAAAAAAGTCGAACAAGCACAAGCTGGCGCATGATTCGTGCCCCTGCGGGTCTGGGCGGCGGATAAGGATTGGAAGTGATGATGCCCCAATGCAGACGATGGGTTGTTTTTGTGGTCGTGGTCTACGCCGTGGCCTGCGGTGGGTCCGATCCGGAACCGGTTCAATTGGAGGGCGATGACACCGGCGTCGTCGATGACGTCGGGATCGATGATGTCGCTCCCCCCGATGACGAGGAGTCGGAGGAGGAATCCGAGGAGGAGGAATCCGAGGAAGTAGAGCCCGATCAAAACCAGATAGAACCCGACGCCGGGCTAGACGCTGATAACGGCGGCGATGCCGATCCCGAAGGGCCTCCCGATGGCGAGGGCGATAACTGCCCCGAGATCTCCAATCCCGACCAATCCGATCGAAGCCGCGACGGCGTCGGCGATGCCTGCGCGAATTTCCCCTATTATCACGATCCGTCGAATCCGGAGCATGTCGAGGTCATCCATGAGGACGACGGCCCTGCGAATAATTCCTTTATCGACGCCCGCAATAACTGGGTTTTAGATCTTCCGTTTATGCTCCAGGGCACCATCCTCGAAGATGGGGAGATCGACTACTACGCCATTGAAGTCGACGAGCCGACCACGCTCTTGATCCATCTCGACGCCATGGACTCCTCGCTTTGGCCGGTGCTTTTCGTCCTCGGTGATTATATCGGGGGGATGGACTACGAGGCCTTGCTGCTGGGTCCCAACCGATCGCAATCAGAAGTGCGCGATGTCCATCTTCCGGCGCCCGGACGCTATATTCTGGCGGTTACCGACTTTGAAAATATCCGTGCCGGCGGTTCTCCCACGGGAGGCGAGGATTACCAGTATCGCATCTCCGTCAGCACTCCACCGCTCCCCGAGTCGGAAGTGGTGACCGTGCCTACACCGCGCAAAATCGTTTCCTATGAAAGCCGGGAAGCCACCCTCTTCTCCGTCGACGTGCAGGGCGAGGATGCCATCAGGGTCGACGTCAGCGGTGCGCCGCGAAATCAGAACTCCGTTCTCTTCCCCGGCGTCCAACTACTCGATGGTGAGACAGGCGAGACGCTGGCATTTACCCGAACCGATCAGGTCGAGACGGACTCGATGCGCAATCAACTCACCATGAAACTCGGCGACGAAGTAGAGACCGTCGACGTTCTGGTGGAGGGCCACACATCGCTGGGCACCAATGACATCGTCGTCGATATCGATCTTTTCGAAAAGCCGACACACCTCAGCTCCTTCGACAATCCCCGGTTGCGGCGAAGCGACTATCTGCTGTGGATGCGCTCCGGCATCGAGTTGGCTTCCATGATCGGTCCCCCCATTCCAGATACGGCGACCAGTCTCGAGCCCGACGTGGACTATTTTATGTACTTCGCCAACCCCGGCGATTTCATTCGCGTCGAGGCTCATCCCGTCGACGGCAGTCGATTGGTCCCCGAATTGGGGGTCGGAGAGTTGTCG
>SKPJ01000235.1 GCA_007119595.1 Myxococcales bacterium | reverse complement strand
CCCGCTCCACTTTCGCCGAGCATGGCGTGAGTTCCATTTCCCTCGGCGCTGGGCGCGGTAAATGAACCCTCCAATCCCACCTGTAGAGGGTGTTGGAAGTCGGCGATATCGAAGGGCAAAATATAGCCCACGTCGGCACCAAATATTGGAAAGGAACCGAGCTCCCCGAAGGGCTGAGGAGCCGTAAACCCCAGTTGGGGTGATACGGCGAGCATCGGAGGATCGGAATCTCCGGCCAGCGCCGGAGTGGCGCTACACATAAAACCGAGGGCAATCACTGTGGCCAACCATCGTCGCATGACGAACTCCTGAACCAAAAATTGAGCGTTTACTGTGCGATCTGTGCAATCGAGTCTACTAGCCTACTGATGCTCGTCAGGGAGTACCTCCCGCCGGCGAGTAATCGACGGTAGATGTCGGCTCACCGGTCCCGTCGAGGCCCCCGGTGAGATACCAAAACCCACGGAATGTAACGTGGCCCATAAAGGAGCGGGGACGCATTCCCGCGCCGCCCTGAGAAGACGCCGACGAGTCCAGAGCCGCCGGTGGACATCCGGCATCACATTCGATCTCGGCATCGAAGACACTATCCTCCGTATTTCCATCGTCTCCTCCGGCGAGAACGATATTATTATTGAGCGCCGCCGCCGCATGGCCACGCCGTTCGGGATTGATCCGTTGATTGACCGGCAATTGGGTCCACTCGTCGAGGTGGCCGTCAGCGTTGACGCTGGCCACATACACATCGGAATCACTGTCGATCCCCTCGCTGTCGCCGCCCACCACGAAGACCTGAGGCGGCACCCCGGAAAGGGAGCTGGCATTGCCGGAGTGCGCAACCACCGCCTCCAGATCGGCCCGGGGACCCACCAGGGTATTATCCACTCCGGGTTCGACTTCGCCGACTGTGGCATTGTCGCTGACTTGCTGGACCCGAGGCCCATCGACGTCGACCGTGATGAACTCGTAATCATCGCGATAGTCACTATCGTTGTCCTCGCCGCCGATGACGTAGATGAAATGCTGTTCCGAATCGTCCGGGTTTTCACTCACCGCGACCCCGGCTGCCATGCGCCCATGCTCCAGAGTCGATACGTGATGCCAAGTACCCAATGAGCCCGTTGGCAGCGGAAACGCTCCCGCGGTGGGCTCCGCCGTGCCATCATCGACGAAGGTGCGCTCGTCGGCGTCGGCCGTTTCGTAGATCAACGACTCGTCGCCGTATGGGTCGTCGGCCTCCATACTGCGATATACCCGATAGGACTCGATCTCGTGATTGATATCTTCCGGTGGATCCCAGGAGATGGTCACCGTCAATTCATCGAGGGGAAGGCGAATCGGCTGGGGCTCGGAGGCCAGCGACTCTCCGCCCGGATTGGCCGGATCTGCTCCACCGTATACCGCGGCCACCCGGTAATAATAGGTGCCCTCCTCCAGCCCGGGATCGTCGTCTTCCGGAAAGAGATCGACGTCGACGATCTCGGGTACGTCCAGCGGATCGAGCACCTGGGCACGGTGAACTTCATCACTGACCCCGCCTTGCGCCTCGTCGAATCCACCGACCAGGTATACGAAGTCCTCGACCCGCACACCATTGGCTAAAGTCCGGCCCGACGGTAGTTCGAAGGGAAGGTGGCGCCAGGTACCGGGCGAGCCGAAGCGATCGACCCGGGCAAATTCACCGGAGGCGAATGCCCCACCCTGATTTCCATCATCGCCCCCGACAACGTATAGATAGCGGGCGGTTCGTGAGGCAACGCCGGAAAATGCCGTCGGCGCCCGACGCTCAATATTGAGCTCCGTGCCGTCCTGAAAGGAGGCGAAGTTGCCCGCCGGATTGGTCACCGTAATCGGCGAATATTCAGCAAAGGTTCCCTCCGGATTGGTCACCCGCATATAGCAGACATCGAGGTGATCGAGCCCTCCGGTGTCGACCGTAATTTGCATCACTTCCTCTTGGACATCATCGACAGTGATGCTCGCCGGTTGAGAGAGCTGATCTTCATCGGTGGTGTCATCTCCGGGGGCCCGGCAAAACGCCTCCACCTGTGGATCGTCGGGGTCGTCGCGAAAATGTTGGCCCTCGACCTCCACGGCCACTGTGGTTCCCGTCTCCCACGACCCCGGGCTGACGGCGTCGATCAAAGGCGGGGGCTCTTCCGTGACTTCAAACGCACCATCGAGGACTCCGATGGCCCCATCGGGATTGACGACGATGACGTCGTAGGTCCCCACGGGCAATCCCGAGGGAACAATCCCGGCGAGCTCCGTGCCGTCGAAAAACAGCAGTGAGCGAATTTCACGGGCCACGCTATCATCATCACCAAACGTCGGATTCAGATAAGCCCGCGGTACGGCCTCGAAGTTGACCATATCCGCACCTGGATCCTCGGCGGCCAGGATTTCGACACCCGTCGATTCCTCCTGGCTTCCAAAGGGAGGCTCGATGGACTCGATGGCCACCGTCAGTTCGGAGGTGATGGTCAACAGCTCGAAGGACTCGTTGGAACAAAAGTTTTGATCATCGATCTGGTCGGTGAGGCGGATGCCGAAGTCATCGCTCTCTACGCCATCATCGAGCATTCCCTCCGGGACGACGGCCTGCACGATATGCTCGCGCTCATCATCCACTGTATGCTCAAGCACGGTGGCGCTTCCGTCGGGATGGACCAACTCCACCTGGTCGATACTCCCTCCTCGCAGCCCGGTGGCAAATATCGTCACCTGTGTATTCATGCCGTCGAAGGTCACCGGCGGATCGACGAAGATGGGCTTCGGGCCTTCGGTGACCCGAATCTCCTCTTCGTGGGTCGTCGAGCAATCGCCTGGATTGGCCACCGTCACCGTTTGCTCCGTGAGATCCAGTGGACCTTCAAAGGTCACGTCCACGGACTCCGAACTGTGGTAATCGACGTCCGACGCCGGCTCGCCATCGAGGAAATACTCGGCATCGGGACTTAAATTTTCACCCTCGATGGACAGCGTCCCCCCCTCGTCACAGATGCGCTTCGGGACCACCGAAGTGACCACCGGAAGTGGCTCGCGCTCGATGGATATCATATCTTCGCCACAGGCCACCGGATCGGCTCCGGCGACCGTGATATCGAAGGACTCCTCGCGCAGTGATTCCGGCACCGTCACGTGGAGTTCGTGGCACGTCTCGAGCGTCATATCGCCCAGACTGTCAGTATCGCAGTCCTGGTAGTCATCGATGGAGACCTCGATTCCGTCCATCATGACCGTCGGTTCGTCGCCATCGGAATCGCGAACGAATTGCCCGATGATGGTCATATCTGGATCCATGGTTTCCCCTTCGCATCCCGCCGCGGGCTCCACGCTGGCGATGATCGGTCGATCCACGAACGCCACCGGCTCCGAGGCATCGCTCTCACATCCGACAGGATCGGGATTGACCGCCACCAACTGGTGCAGATCCGTGCTGATCTCGTCGGGTTCGGCGGAGAATTCAAGTTGGGAGCACAGGCGCAGACCGTCGTCGATATCTGTGCAATCCGAGGCCGTCGTGGTGTAACTATTGCCCGCAAATAGGATCTCCGGAGCTTCCCCGTCGACTTCGTAGAGGTGTTCACCCTCGACATCAAAGACCGTAGTGTCGCCTTCGGTGCACACAGCGCGGGGAGCCACCGACGTGATAAGCGGCGGCGGAACGGTCTCTACTGTGACCTCTTCGTCACTGTGGCACTGAGCGGGCTCGGGGTTGGTGACCACCACGTCGTGTACGTCGGCCTCCAGATCACCGGCCTCTACGTCCACGAACAGCTTCGAGCAGCGCTGAACTTGTCGTTCGTCGTCATCGAGGGGAAGAGCGTCGCAGTCGTCGAGCTCCGTCGCGTCGAATTCCTGGTCCCCAATTGCCACGGTCGGAAGGCTTCCATCGATATCCAAAAACTCCTCTCCTTCCACCTCCAGGGTTCGCGTCTGTTGGTCTGTGCACAATGGCTGGGGCGCCACGGCGCTGACCACTGGCGGCGGCACCACCTGCACCGTCCGTTCCTCCGTGCTGGCGCAGGCCGCGGTCTCGGGGTTTTCCACCACCACATCCGTGCGCTCCGGATCGAGATCGCCCTCGGGCACCGTAAACGTCAGCGTCTCACAGGATATGGTCGTCGCCTCCGGCGTCGGTACGTCGGTGCAGTTTTCCAGGGCATCCACCGGATAGGTCTCGTCGCCGACGTGGACCACCGGTTCCGCATCGGCGATGGCGACGAATCCACGGCCCGAGACCTCCAATGAATTTTCGTACTGGGCGGTACATATCGGATCGGGAACCACGGCGTGGACCTCTGGCGGCGGCACGGCCGTAAGATCCAAGGAGTCCGTGGAGTGACACCCCACCGGATCGGGATTGGTCACCTCGATATGGAGATCGGCATAGGTTTCGTCGGCCGACATCTGATCGGCCAGATCGCCGGCATCAATGGCGATCGTTAGCTGTGTGCAGCGCTCGGCGCCGAGTACCGGAGCGGTCTCGACCTCTTCACAGCCATCGGCGGCAATTGCATCGTAGCTGCGATCCCCGACGGCCACCGTGGGATAGATCTCGTCGCCCTCGTCGTCGCGTAGAACCACAAAATCCCGACCGTCGATCTCCATCGCCTCATAGCCCACCTGCTCACTGCAGATCGGCGTCGGCGCGATGGCCTCCGGCTGCGGCGGATCATTGACGGTTACCGTCACCCCGTCTCCCTCGGCATCACTTTTACATCCGGCGGGATCCAGATTCTCGGCGCTCACGGTGTAGACGCCGGCCTCGAAGGACTCCTCCTCGAGACGCACTGTCACCTCTTCACAGAGCTGGTGTTCCGTAAATACGGCGTGCAGGTCCCGACAATCGGCGGTGTCCACGACCTCCACTTGCTCTTCATCGAGGCGCATCGTCGCTACGTCATCCCCCAAAATCAGCAGATTATCGCCCTCGATCACGATGTCTCGGGCTCCCTGTGCCACACAGGTCATCTCCGGAATCGCAGTGTGCACCGACGGTCGGTCGAGCACCCCGAAGGCCTCCTCTTT
>SKPJ01000267.1 GCA_007119595.1 Myxococcales bacterium | reverse complement strand
TAATTTTCACCGAGGCTTGTAAAGCAGTGGGAGACGCCCTTTAGGTCCCCGGCTTCGGCGAAGAATTTTCGGGCCCGGGTGACGAAGTCCACGGCCTGCTCGTATCGTCCGAGGGAGGTAAAGATAGAGGCCAGACAATGCAGGCTGCGTCCTCGTTCGTGATCGTGTCCCAGGGTTCGAAAACGCTGCTCTGCCATGACCACCAGTCGCTGGGCCTGTTGGAGATCGCCGCGCCATTTTCTGAGCCAACCGAGCTCCAACAAAGAATGGGCGATGCCCTCATCGTCTTCTTGCTCTTGATAGAGGGTCAGTGCCTCCTCGGCGAGCGGTAGACCGCGGTCGACTTGTCCCCGGAGTCGCTCGTTCATGGAGCGATCGAGCAGGGTCTTGGCCAAAAGGGAAGACCAGCCGTTTCGTCGACAGATCGTTTCGCTGGCGTCCAGAAGTTCCACGGCTTCGTCGACCCGAATTTCGCGCTGGCAGGTGGATGCGTGGGCCAGCCATCCGCGGATGGTACGGCGGTCGTCTTCCCCGATGCTGAGCCGTTGGCGTGTCTGTTCGTAGAGCATGAAAAAGCTTCGGGCAGCCTCGAATTCACAGGTGACGCTGTAGTGTTGGAGTCCGCGAAGCAGGGGATCGATGGCGGCTTCGTCGTCTCCAGCGGCCAGCAGGTGATGGGCCAGCCGGGGGGCGAGTCCGTCCCGGGAGGAATCGTAGAGATCGCGGAGCATCGTGGCGCATAGTCGATGGTGGTCGGGAAGTCTTTGATGTTCGGCGGCGATGCGCTCCAGGGTCTCGCGAAGGGCGCCGTGCACGAAGGTCCAGCCGTGTTCGCCGGGCCGGGCAAGAGAGCGGCTCGCCATGGATTCCACTAGCTTTGCAGGGATCTCCAAATCCGCTATTTCACAGAGATGGTTCCATTCTCGATAGTTGACCTTTCGCCCGAGTGTGGCGGCCAATTCCAGTGCCAGTAGTGCGGGGCCCGGGGGATCGTCGACGCATTGGCCGACAAGTTTCTCGAGGCGCTGTACCAATAATTGGTGAACATCCTCCGGCAGTGGTGCTTGTTCGCCTTCGGCGAGGCGAAAACCCTCATCGCTCAACTCCAGGATGCCGCGCTCGACCCAATCCCCGACGAGCTGAATGGCGAATAGGGGATTGCCCGCGGTGCGCTCTGCGACCTGTTCAGCGAGCTCGGTTTGCAGCCCCAGAAGGTTATGGATCAGTTCGTTGTGCTCGCTTTTGTCCAGAGGCCCTAATTGAAGGCGGCGCACGAAAGGACTCTCGGCGATTTCGTCGAGAAGCTCGTTGGCCAGGGGATAGTCCTCCAGGAGGTCGCGGCGAGCGGTCATGACGATCAACAGAGGCAAATCCTCGGCGGTTGACTCCTTAAATAGATAACGCACAAATTGCAGAGTATCGCTTCCCCAGTGAACGTCGTCGAGCAGCAACAATAGGGGTCGCTCTTGTCCCAGGCGCTCGAGGAGCCGCTTCCAGACCACATACTTTTCGTTGGGGCTTCCAAAGCGAAGCCGAGCTTGTTCGTCATCGAAGTGGGGTTCGGCGCCGGGGGCCAACAACTCGGTGAGGGCCACACATTGATGGAGCTGGTCACCGTCGAGTTGGTCGTCGCGAGCATAAAACTCGCGCACCCGTTCCAAGATCTGTTCCCGGGGCAAGCCGGTGCAATCGAGAAAATTGGCGAACATGCGGCTCAATCCGTGAGCCGGTCCGGAGATGGGGCTGTGGGATGCCTCGAGCACGTTGGTAGCGCCGACCTCGTGGGTGCGCCGGCCGAGCCATCGGGCGAGCCGTGTCTTGCCGATGCCCTCCGCCCCGGAGAGGATCACCGCGTGGGGCCGGCGGGTATAGCGGGCATCGGTGACGGCTTCCCACAATCGATCCCGGTCGTCCTCCCGGGCTACCAGTGGGACCTCGCGCAGTCCGTATAGTCCGAGGCCGACGCCCACCAACTTCAAGGAGTCCGGTGGTGGCTGGGTGTGTCGCCAGCTTTCGGGGAGTTGAGGCAGTGGAATATCGGATGATCCCTCTTCCGCCGCAGAAGGTCCGGTCTCCAACAGGGCCAATGTATCATCGAGGATATGGGTTGCCTGCTCGTCGTCGACGACGGTCATATCCATGGAGTCGCCCCCGTCGGTACGGGCCACCAAAATCATTTCCTTGGCCGGTGATTCTCCCTCGAGTTTCGCCAATTCGCAGGCCGCATCGGCGGCACGGCGAAAGCGATGTTCCGGTTTTCGGGCCAATAACTGCTCCGCCCACCGGTCAAAGCCGTCGGGTACAGACAGCCGGGGCGTCAGGGGCGGCCGGGCCTTGGTTAAATGAGAGCGCAGCACTTCGTCGACCGTATCCGCCGAAAACGGGGGGGAACCGCCGGTGAGGCAGTAGGCCAGACATCCCAGAGCGTATAAGTCGGTCCACGGGCCCTGGTCGCGAACCCGTCCCGTGATCTGCTCCGGCGCCATATAGCGCGGCGTCCCGGAGATCGCTTCATCCTCCGCCTTGAGATGACGCGAGGTATTGATGGCGTGTGCCAGGCCGAAGTCCGACAATTTAAGCTTCGAATTTTCTCCATCGGCCAGAAATAATATGTTGTCCGGTTTGAGATCGCGATGGATGAGGCCCCGGGCGTGGGAATGAGCCAGTGCATCGAGGACGTGCATCAAGATCGTACGCACGTGGGACCAGTTCAGTTTTTCGTGATCTACGTGAGCCAGGGTCGAGCCCGCCAACTCCATGACCAGATAGGGGCTACCGGCGATCAACTGGCCGTCGGTGAGGCGTTCAGCGCGCTCGTCGATTTCGCCGGAGTCGAAAAGGCGAATGATATTGGGGTGGTGCAGGCGTGCGACGGCGCGCACTTCGTGGAGAAAAGCGTTGGAAAAGCGCGCCTGTCGGGCACGCTTGGCGGTCATGACTTTGATCGCCACCGGGTGATCTTGGGTTTGATGGCTGGCGCGCCACACCATTCCCATGCCGCCGGTGCCGACGGGTCGGATTAACTCGAATGCACCTAATTGGAGGGTGGGCTCCATGGGCCTGCTCGGTTCGACGAGTACAAAGTGTTCTCAGGATGAACCAGTCACAGGTGTGACGCAAGGGGGGGGCGGATTTCGGGTCAAGAATCGATGGCGTCGAGTTGTTCACGCAGGGCCTGGACTTTTTGCTCGTCGCCGACGGCCTGCCACTGCTGCAGAGCGAATCGACAGGCGCTGCGGTGGTGATCTACACGCCCGGCGTGGTGGGCCTGCTCGGCGGCGATCTCGCCCAGTCGCGCCAGGTCCCGGTCGGTCAGAGAACTCTGTTCGAGTTGAATGCGGGCTTCCAATAAGTGGGAGTCGTATTGTTGCCAATTGCCGAGTCCGGCGTGACAGGCTGCCACACCGGCGTGAGTAAGCCCCAGATAACCCGGGCGTTCCGACGTTCGAGCCCGTTGCAGTGCTTCCTGCATATACTCCAGAGCCTGGTCGAATTTTTGTTGTTCCATCAAGGTGATGGCCAAATTAAAGCAATATACCAGGTCCCGGTCGAGTCCGATGCGCTCGCCGGTCTGCATGGCTTTGACGTAGTATTTTTCGGCGAGCACCAAATCGCCGCGATGGCGGTAATTTTCGCCGAGGTTGGTAAAGCAGTGTGATACGCCCTTTAAGTCGCCGAGGGCCTCGAAGATCTCCCGTGCATCGTCGGCGAATTCGGAGGCCTGCCGAAAGTTGCCCAGCCCGGTGTGCACGGAGGCGATGTCGTGGAGGCAACGGGCCCGATCGTGATCGGTTTGCAGCTTCAAGAAGCGCTGCTGCGCCTTTTCCAATAGAGGCAGTGCCTTTTCGAGGCTTCCGCGCCAACGTTGCAGGGCCCCCAACTGCCACAATGTTCGGGCGATACCGACTTCGTCGCCGCGCTTTTCATAAAGTGGGAGGGCTTGCCGCGCGAAGTCGAGTCCCGCTTCGATATGACTGCGCATGCGAGCGTTGACGGCGCGGTCGAGCAGAGTTTTGGCGAGCAGCAGCTCAAATTCGTTGCGCCGACAGGTAGCTTCTGCTTTTTCCAGGATTTCGTCGGCTTCGTCGAGGCGATAGCGGCGTTGACAAAGGGCGGATTTTTCGAGCCATCCGCGGACGGTGCGCCGATCGTCGTCGGCGATATCAAGGCGTTTACGGGCACTTTCATACAATTGAAAGAGGGCCGTCGCAGCCTCAAAGTCGCAGGTGACTCGGTAGTGCTCCATGCCCCGCAGCAGCGGGGTGAGGGCTTGCTCGTCCTCTCCGGCGGCCAAGAGGTGACGGGCGAGCCGGGGCGCCAGCGAGTCATGCGAGGTGTCGTAGATCTCATGGAGCATCCGCGTACAGAGCCGGTGGTGGCCCTGCAGTCGACCTCGTTCGGAGGCAATGCGTTCCAGCGCTTCCCGAAGGGCTCCGTGGACGAAATTCCAGCCCTGTTCGCTGTGGCGGGCCAGCGATTGTGAGGCCATGGCATCGAGGAGGTTGGCCGGTACGGTGACGTCGGCATAGTGGCATACGCGCTGCCATTCGCTGTAGTCGACCTTGCGGCCCAGGGCGGCAGCCAGCTCCAGCGCGAGCAAAGCATCTCGAGGAGGATCATCGATATCCTGATCCACCAATTTTTCGACTCGTTGGACGAGCAGGTGGTGGATATCCTCGGGCAACGGGGCCTGTTCGCCTTCGGGAAGGCGAAACCCCTCATCGCTGATCTCGAGGATTTTTCGCTCCACCCAGTCGCCGACCAACTGGATGGCGAAAAGGGGGTTGCCGGCGGTGCGCCGGGCGACCTGGCGTGCGACATCGGCCTGTAGCCCCAGCAGGTTTTCGATCAACTCGCGGTGGTCGCTGTCGTCCAGGGGATCGAGATCGAGGCGATCGACGAGGGCCCGTTTTTCAATCTGTGCGAGCAGGCGTTCGGCCAGTGGGTAGTCGTCGAGGGCCTCCGGGCGAACCGTGGCTACCATCAGTACCGGCAGGGGGGCGTCGCTAGTCTCGGTGAGCAGATAGCGTATAAATTG